>JAJZCP010000102.1 GCA_021846065.1 Acidobacteriota bacterium | reverse complement strand
GCAGGGAGCGGACCACCAGCACAAGGCACGATATCTGGCGATGATTCCTTATGTCGGCATTGCCGGACTGTTTGTGCGCGGGGGAGAGGCGGTCATTCCGCAGGGTGCGACCTTTACGGCATCGATTGAGAAGCCTGCATCGTCCAGCTCGTTCGCGCGCTGACCGTGCGCCAAATGCCGGTGCGGGCCAGCCTACGTTAGACTGATAGGTCAGGCCGGGCAGGGTGGCTGGAGCAAAACGCTCCGGGCCGCCCACGCCGCCCGGCAGGCCTTTCCAGACAAAGATCCGAACAGCAAGGAGCAATGGTTTATGGCGATTCCCGCCACGCAAATGCGGCCCGGTATGGTCATCAAGCACAACGGAGAACTGCATTCCGTTTTCAAAGTGGAGCACCGCACTCCCGGTAATCTGCGCGCTTTTATCCAGGCCAAGCTGCGCAACCTGCGCAGCGGCGCCATGTATGAGCATCGCTTCCGCTCGGCAGATCCGATCGAGCGCGTCATTGTTGATGACGTTGCCATGGAATTTCTTTACGCCGATGGCGACGACTACGTTTTTATGAACACGGAAAACTACGAGCAGACGACGCTGAATGCTTCGATCCTCGGCGACTCCGTTGAGTATCTGATTGCCAATCTCCCGGTGAAGGTATCGTTCTTTGACGGCGTTGCGGTTGGCATCGATCTGCCGCAGACCGTGGAAATGACGGTGGTCGAGACTGAGCCGGGCATCAAGTCGGCTACGGCGTCCTCCGTTACCAAGCCCGCCAAGCTGGAAACAGGACTTGTCGTGCAGGTGCCACCCTTTATCAACGAAGGGGAAAAGATTCGCGTGGATACGGCCGAAGGCGCCTATCTGTCGCGCGCCTGACGCAACCCGCTGCGCTGTCGCCCCGGTACCGTCATGATCGTTCGCCACTACATTGTCAAAGGCCGTGTGCAGGGAGTAGGCTTCCGTTGGTTTGTGCTGCAGGAGGCCTCCGGCCTGGGCCTGCACGGGTGGGTGCGCAACACCAGTGCCGGCTATGTGGAAGTGATGGCGGCAGGCGATGAATCGCAGATCCTGCAGTTGGAGCAGCGGCTCCGGCGCGGCTCACGCGGTTCCCGCGTGGATGCCGTCGAAGTAGAAGTCCGGCCGGAAACGGATGCTGATCTGCTGAAGCCGTTTGAGATCGAAGGAGCCTGGTAAAACCGAATGTCTGAATTGCATATTGATTGCGAACCCCTCAAGAAGCTCATCCGAACCGTCCCCGATTTTCCCAAGCCCGGCATCCTGTTTTACGACATCACGACTCTGCTCAAAGACAAGTCCGGCTTCGCCATGATGATCGACGCGCTGGCCGCGCATTACTTTGAGAAAGATATCGATCTGGTGCTGGGGATTGAAGCAAGGGGCTTCATCTTTGGCCCGGCGCTGGCGTACCGGTTGAATGCGGGCTTTGTGCCCGTCCGCAAGCCGAAGAAGCTGCCGGCAAAGACCGCCCGCGTGACCTATGACCTGGAGTATGGGTCGGACTCGCTCGAGATTCATCTGGATGCCATCGAGAGCGGACAGCGCGTGGTCATCGTGGACGATCTGCTGGCTACCGGCGGCACCATGGAGGCGACGGTGAAGCTAGTGCGTCAGTTGGGCGGTGAAATTGCCGGGCTGGCGTTTGCGCTGGAACTGGATTTTCTGAAGGGCCGCGAACGCTTTGAAGGGCTGGATGTCTTTAGCCTGCTGCACTACGACGAATAGCTGCCGCCCGTAGTTGCTGCAGGGATGGAATAGGTACAAGGGGCTCCGCTGGAGCCCCTTTTGCTTTCCAGGCAGTCCGAAAAATTTCATAGACGCCTCTCATTGGGCTTATGTACTCTGGGGCGCGATGCTTCCTTCCTGGCTCACTGCCTTCCTTGTTCCTTTCCTGGGACTTGCTGCGGGATTTGCCGCTGCACAAGCGGCGCCGGCGCCGAGCGGTCCTTCCACCACCACAACAGCTGCACCCCGCGCGGTTGCCACTGTGGCTCCTAAAACACCAGCAGAATTCTTTGCCCGTGCGCGCCAGCTGAGCGATCTGCGAGCAGCCGGAATTCCATTCCACCTCAAGGCGACCTACACGGCTACCGGGGATGCTGAATTTACGGGAAGCGGTACCTATGAGACCTGGTGGAAGAGCCAGCAGGACTGGCGCGTCGCCGCGACTCTCGCAAGCTTCCGGTATTCGGCGGTCATGAAATCCGGTACCCTCCAGATTTTCGCCAGCGGCTCCTACATACCTTTGCGTTTGCGCCAGGCAATGTCGAATGCAGTGATGCGTATTCCGCAGTCTGAAGTGAACTCTCAGGGATGGAAAGTGCAGTCCAAACATTTACAGGGGGTGGACTGGGTCTACCTTCTCAAGAGCGAGCCTTGTCGCGCTCAAACTCCAAAAATTCAATGCCCTGAGGGCAGATTTTTCACACATGAAGGGGTTCTGCGCATTTCGCAACATGGAACCATGGTCACCGTCTACAACGACCTGCAGCCGTTCAGGGACCATCTTGTTCCGTTGAAAGTCTCTATCGGCGATGTCGGACAGCCTGCGCTGACGCTCATGGTCAATGTCCTGGAACCACTCCCCGCGGACCCTGGTAATTCCTGGCAGAGTGCTGTGGATAACCACGGTCTGACTCCAATTCAAGCCATGAAAAAGGTTGCGCAGATCGATACTGCGCGCGTGCTTCGAGCTCCGGCTCCTTCGTATCCCTATGCGGCAAAGCAAGCGAGAATCTCGGGCACGGTGGTCATGCATGTGACGATCGATGACAAGGGAGCGGTTCGGGAGCCGTACATTTTGCTGTCCGCCGGGCATGACCTGGATCAAGCGGCCCTGCAGGCGGTGCGCCGCTGGCGGTACCAACCGATTGAAGCAGACGGCAAACCTATGCAGGTCGATACAACAATTACAGTCATTTTTACTCTCCACAGCTAAGCAAAGCGTGCTATCTGGCTGCAGTCATTAAACCTTCTGATGGCTCTTACGCGGCAAAAGTGCGAACTCCCGCCCGGTGTCCGTCCCGTCTGCAGCAACTGGGTCATACTAGTTAGGTATGGCTTTTCGCTCGGGATTCGTCTCCATCATTGGCCTGCCCAACGCGGGCAAGTCCACGCTCACCAACGCCCTGGTGGGCGAAAAGGTCGCAATTGTCACGCGCAAGCCGCAGACCACGCGCAATCGCATCCTGGGCGTGCTGGATGTCGATGCGGTAAAGGGCAAGCACCCCGCCGCGCAGATTGTTCTGGTCGATACGCCGGGCGTGCACATGCCGTCCACGCTACTCGACAAGCGCATGCTGCAGGCAATCCATGACGCGCTCGATGAGCGCGATCTTGTCCTGCACGTCATCGATGTCACGCGGCCCTTTCGTCCGGAGCCGCTGGCCGAGGAAGCCTCCAAACGGCCGGAGCGTGAGGACACGCTGGTGCTCCAGATGCTCGCCAAGCTGGACTGCCCGGTGTTCCTGGTGCTGAACAAGATCGATGCGCTGGAGAAGAAAGAAGACCTGCTGCCACTGATCGCCAGCTATAGTGCTCTGCGCGAATATGCCGGCGTCCTGCCGGTCTCGGCCCGCACCGGCGACGGGCTGGACCGGCTGCTTGCTGCCGTGGTCGAGCGCCTGCCCGAAGGCCAGCGGATTTTTCCGAAAGGACAGTTCACGGATCAGCCGGAGAGGTTTCTGGCCGCGGAGATCATCCGCGAGAACATCCTGAACTGCACGGGCGAAGAGGTGCCGTATGCCAGCGCTGTCGTCATCGAGGAATTTGAGGAGCCAAAACCGCGGCCGGCAAGCGCGGGCAAATCTCAGGCGCTTCCGCTCACCCGCATTGCCGCTGCCATCTACTGTGAGCGGCCGGGGCAGAAGGCCATCCTGATCGGCAAGGGCGGCGCCATGCTGAAGCGCATCGGGACAGGCGCGCGGCAGCAGATCGAACACATGCTGGGCACGCGGGTGCATCTGGAGCTGTTTGTGAAGGTGGCCGATGAGTGGCGCGGGTCGAAGGCATTCCTCGACTCGCTCGACTGGCGCAAGCAAATGGATGCGCTGGCACGCACGCCGCGGGAAGAATAGCGGCGGCTAGGCCTCTTTGCCAGCCATTCCAAGAGCCTTCATCTTGCGGTAGAGATGACTCCGCTCCAGCCCCAGCGCCTCGGCGGCACGGCTCACATTGCCATGGCACTCTTCCAGTTTGCGGGCGATGTAATCGCGCTCGTAGGCTTCTCTTGCCTGCTGCAGCGACGGGAACTCCTCACTGCGGCGGCGTGTGCGAGGGGCAAGCACAGGCAGATGTTTGCGTTCGATGCGGCGCGCCTGCGGGTTCAGGATCACGACGCGCTCCAGGATATTTTTCAGCTCGCGGACATTGCCTGGCCATTGATGATGCTGCAGCGCCTCCAGGGCCTCTTCGCTGATGTCGATGCGCGGCCGCCCGTACTGCTGCCCGAACTCACGCAGCATTTCGCGCGCCAGCAGCGGTATGTCTTCTTTCCGTTCCCGCAGCGGCGGCACGTAAAACGGAATGACGTTCAGACGATAGAAGAGGTCTTCGCGAAAATTCCCCTTGGCGATCTCTTCTTCCAGATTCTTATTGGTCGCGGCAATCAGGCGGACATCCACGCGGACGGCATTTGCAGCGCCAACCGGTGTGAACTGCTGGTCGTCCAGCGCGCGCAGCACCTTTGCCTGCGTCTTCAGGCTCATGTCACCCACTTCATCCAGCAACAGCGTGCCACCGTCGGCGCGTTCAAAGGTGCCGCGCTTTTCGGGCGGTCCGCCGGGCAGCGCACCATGGCGATAGCCGAAAAGCTCCGATTCGATAAAGTCTTCCGGAATGGCGGCGCAATTCAACTCCACAAAGACGCGATCGGCCCGGGAACCCTCCGCGTGCATCGCACGCGCAATCAGCTCCTTGCCAGTGCCGGACTCACCATAGATCAACACGCGGCCATTGGTGGGCGCCATCAGACGAATCTGCTGCCGCAGCGCCTTGACGGAGACACTGTTGCCGGTGATGCGGGCGCGCGCAGTCAGCTGCTGCAGATACTCCTGATTTTCCACCCGCAGCCTTCGCGCCTGAATCGCATTCTTCACGATGATGAGCGTGCGCTCGAGCGAGAGTGGCTTCTCAAGAAAATCGAAGGCGCCCAGTTTGGTGGCTCGAACCGCGGTTTCAATGGTCCCGTGGCCGGAGATGATGATGATCTCGGGCGCGCGGCGGGCATCGCGGCTGCGGATTTCGCTCAGCAGCTCCAGGCCGTCACGGTCGGGCAGCCAGATATCCAGCAGCACGGCGTCAAAGTCGGCATCGCGCACCAGTTCACTCGCCTCCTGCGCGGTGGCTGCGGTGGTTACGGCATAGCCTTCATCGGCCAGGATCGCCTCCAGCGACCGGCAGATATCCGGCTCATCATCGACAACCAGAACGTGGTTCATCGGGCCGCTGCGCTTCCTGTCTCTTCCGGGCGAAGGACGGCTGACTCTGCCAGCGGCAGTTCGATGATGAATCGCGTTCCGGCGGGGGAGTTCTTTTCAACGCGCACTGTTCCCTGGTGCTCCTGAATGATTTTTGCGGCAATCGACAGTCCCAGTCCGGTTCCGCGCCGGCGCGTGGAAAAGAAAGGCAGAAACAGCCGTTCGCGGGTTTCGTCGGAGATGCCGTGACCGGTGTCGGCGATGACAATCTCGGCCATCTTGTGCGAGGCGCCGAGACCGGTGGTCACGGTTAGCCGCTTGATCAGGCTCTGCTGCATCGCTTCCGCGGCGTTGTCGATCAGGTTGCTGATAGCGCGTTGCATGCCGCTGGCATCAGCCATGGCCGATGGCAGATCGGGCGCCAGGTCGAGAAAGATCTCAATGCCTTCAAGCCGCCCTTCAAACAGCGCCAGCGCGGCGGTTACGACACGGTTCAGGTCTGTGGACTCCGGACGCGACGCAGGAAAATCCGCCAGCGCGGCAAACTGGTCGACCAGCCGGCGCAGCGTTTCCACGGACGAGCGGATAATTCCTGTCGCGCTGCGGAGGCTCTCCGCCGAGCCAGCCAGCATTCCGCGATCCAGATGCCGCTCGATGCGTTCTGCCGAGAGTGCGATAGGGGTAAGAGGATTTTTGATTTCGTGCGCGACGCGCTGTGCCACCTCTTTCCAGGCAAGCTGCTTTTGCGCACGCAACACATCCGTCACGTTGTCCAATAC
>JAJZCP010000101.1 GCA_021846065.1 Acidobacteriota bacterium | reverse complement strand
CTTTCCGTCAAAGTCACAGAAGTAGCCGTCGCAGTCGCCCGCCAGCCGGCGGCGCATGTGATGGTGAAAGTCATCCGCCCAGACGCCGTCGAACCCGTAGCCGCCGTCCGCTGTCGGTAAGACCAGGCGGCGCTCGTTGCGCTCGTCCTCCGCAAACAGGAAGACCGTGCGGCCGAGTGCGCGAGCCTCGGCGCGGACGCGATCTGTCAACTCGGCGAGAAAGTGCGGCTGGCTGTCGTCCTGAATCGCCATGGTCGCATCTGCGCGCAAGCCGTCCGCATGATACTCCCGCACCCACATGAGGGCGCTCTCGATAAAGTAGTTGCGCACCTTATCGCGTTCTTCGGCGTCAAAATTCAGGCCATCGCCCCAGGGCGTCTTATGACGCTTGGAATAGAAATGCGGTGCAAAGGTCGAGTGATACGCGCCATCCGGCCCGAGGTGGTTGTAGACAACGTCCATCAGCACTGCAAGTCCGCGGCGATGCGCCTCAAGAATCAGGCGGCGCAGATCGTCCGGGGTGCCATAAGTGTGGGCGGGCGCATAGAGGCTTACGCCGTCGTAGCCCCAGTTGCGCTCTCCGGCAAAATCGGCAATGGGCATCAGCTCAATCGTGTTGATGCCGAGATCGCGCAGCGCATCGAGCTTTTCAATCGCCGCGATGAACGTGCCCGCCGCCGTAAAGGCGCCGACGTGCAGCTCGTAGATCACCAGTTCGCGGCGGCTGAGACTAAGCGCGCGGTCTGCGCTCCAGTCGAAAAGGCTGGCATCCACCACCTGTGAGGCGGCGTGCACGCCCTCCGGCTGGTAGCGAGAGGCGGGATCCGGAAACGGTCCATCGTCATTAAACGCGAACCAATAGCGGGCCCCGGCGCGCACACCTGGAACGTGAATGCGAAAGATGCCGTCCGGGTCACACCGCATCGGAAAGCGTCGTTCGCCACCGGCCTCCCGCAGGACAAGCGTAATGCGCGCGTCCGGTCGGGCCCACAGGCGAAATTCGCAGCCTGCCTGGTCAAGCTGCGGACCGAAGGAATAGTGGCTGGTTGCATGATCCAACACCGCTGCTCTTTGCTTTTCTGTCATAGTCGCTTCAATTTCTCATCCAGATGCAGGGCCGCACTGATCAGGCCAAGATGTGTAAGCGCTTGCGGGAAATTTCCAAGCGCGATGCCAGTTCCGCCAATCTCTTCGGAGTAAAGCCCCAGATGATTGGAGTAGGTCAGCATTTTCTCAAAGATGAAGCGCGCATCTTCCAGCTGGCCCGCGCGAGCGAGCGCGTCGACAAGCCAGAAGGTGCACATGCTGAACGTTCCCTCGTGGCCAGATAAGCCATCACTGGCCACCATATCGCCATCCTGCGAGTAGCGATAGACGAGATTGTCGGAAGCCAGGTTTTCCCGGATGGCGTCAAGCGTGCCCAGCATGCGGGGATCGTTGGGCGCCAGGAAGAGGACGACCGGCATCATCAGCAAGCTTGCATCGAGAGCCTCCGATCCGTACGCCTGCACAAAGGTGTTCTGCTTCTCATGCCAGCCATCCGTCATGATGGAGTTGAAGATTCGATCGCGCTGATTGCGCAGTTCTGGAACATCGAGCGGAAGGCTGCGCGACTGGGCCATGCGAATGCCACGGTCGAGGGCCACCCAACATTGCAGTTTGGAGTAGACGAAACATTTTCGCTGGCTCCGCACCTCCCACATTCCGTCGTCCGGCTGCTCCCAGTTCTTGGCCACCCAGTCGAGCACACGGCGCATGCGCGTCCAAAGGTCATACGAGATTGGCGCAACGTGCTTGTCGTAGAGGTAGATTGCGTCCATCATCTCGCCGTAGATATCCAGCTGCAGTTGACCGGAGGCGGCATTGCCGACGCGGACCGGCTTCGAGTTGCGATAGCCGCTCATATTGTCAAGCGTCGTCTCCGTAAGGTCGCTGCCACCATCCAGGCTATACATGGTGTTGAGCGGACCCTGCGTGCCGTCGGCCTCTCGAATGCGCTGTGCCAGCCAGCCGATGAACGCGGTTGCCTCCTCGCGAAAACCAAGGCGAATAAGGATGAAGACGGTGAAGGCCGCATCACGGACCCAGGTATAGCGGTAGTCCCAGTTGCGCTGGCCGCCAATCTCCTCCGGCAGGCTGCAGGTGGGCGCCGCGACGATGGCGCCGGTGGGATGATGCGTCATCAGCTTCAGGGTGAGCGCCGAGCGGTAGACGTTTTCCCGCCAGCGGCCAGTGTATGTGCACTGCGACAGCCAACAGCGCCAATAGCGCAGCGTTTCATCCATCAGCCGCTGTCCATCGATCGGCGTATTGATTTCATCCGCTTCGTGATCCACAACATAACGCAGTGCAAATTCGGCCGTCTCCTTCGGCTTCAGCGTAAACTCAGTGCAAGCCTTGCCATCTTCCAGCCGCCAGGGTCCGGGACCCAGCAGCAGCATGCGATGGCCCTCCGCATTGAATTCAACTCCTCCCTGGATCAGCTTTACCGTGTGGGGCTTGCGAGCGTAGTCAAAGGCTGGCAGGCATTCCACGCGAAAGTGAACGGTGCCCCGAACTGACCGCGCAATGCGGATAATCTCGTGCTTGACGACGCTGCTATCCTGCGTCCGATCGGACTGCACCGGCATAAAGTCGATGAGCTCGCCCACGCCTTCGGCGCGGAGAAAGCGTGTCATCAGTACATTTGTCTCCGGCATGTACATTTGCTTGTTCAGGCCGGGTTCAGCGTGTGTCAGCCTGAAATACCCGCCTTTTTCGGGATCGAGCAACGCAGCAAAAACGCTGGGAGAGTCAAACTGTGGCAGGCAGCACCAGTCAATCGTGCCGTCCATGGCAACAAGCGCTACAGAGTGCAGGTCGCCGATAATTCCACAAGCATCGATCGGTCGTTGGGTCATTTGCTATCCGATTCTGCCCGCAATGGGCGGTAACATAAATTGTTGCAACCAAAAGAAAACTGCGAAGGCAAGTCTCTCATCTACCATTGCAGCATTGAACAGAATTGCCAGGAACGACGGCTGCAGCGCCCGGATTCGCAGCGGCCGGCGCACGTTGCTGAAAAACTGAATGAACACAACCGCTTAGATGCGGCCCAATGACCCAGAGTGAGTAAGAACACCACCGACAAATCGTACGGCGATACTTGGCGCACGCGGCTGAACGCGCTTCGCAACGTTCCGCCAGTCATGAAGATGGTCTGGGATTGCGGACCGAAGACCGTCGTGTGGTCGCTTGTTCTGCGCCTTGCGCTGGCGCTCGCGCCGGTGGCCATCCTCAAGGTCTCCTACTGGCTGATCGATCGCATTGTCACCACCTTGCGGACACATGCTCCGCTGCCCTCGTACTTCTGGTGGGTGGTTGCACTGGAGTTTGGCCTGGCCTGCATTGCGGCGATTCTTTCGCGGGCGATCGGCTTTTGCGACAGCCTGCTGGGCGATCTGTACCTGGAGCACATCAGCGTCCGCGTGATTGAGCACGCTTCACGGCTGGACATCACAGCGTTTGAAAATCCGGAGTACTACGACCGGCTGGACCGCGCCAAGGCGCAGGCGACAGATCGAATTGCCATGATCCAAATGCTGGGCACCCTGACACAACAGGTACTCACCACCATCTCTCTCGCTGTTTATATTGCGGCCTATTCGCCATGGCTGTTGCTGCTGTTGATTGCAGGAACCATTCCTGCATTGCTCGGCGAAAGCCATTTCGCCTTCCTCGGCTACGCCAAAAATTTTCAGCAAACGCCGCTGCGGCGCAAGATGGACTATCTGCGCGACGTAGGCGGCAGCAAGGAGGCGGCTAAGGAACTGAAGCTTTTCGGCCTGCGCAATTTTCTGGTCAACAGCTTCAGCGAGATGGCCAACATCATCTTTCGGCAGAACGTTTCGTTGTCGAAACGCAAGCTGCTGGCCGGTACAGCGCTTTCCATTCTGGCGACCGCCGGATATTACAGCGCGTACGGTCTGGTACTGCTCGAGACAATCCGCGGACGATTTAATGTTGCCGCTCTGACGGTGTTGATCTCTGCCATTCTGCAGGTAAGCGCCAACCTGCAGCAGATTTTTGTCAACGCATCGGGCGTCGCCGACCAGGCGTTGTTCCTTACCGATCTGCTGGGTTTCTTCGCCATGCAGCCCACGGTTCGCTCCAAGCCGAATGCCGTGCTGATTCCCCGGCCCATCCGCCGCGGTTTTGAATTCCGCAATGTGTCCTTCGCGTATCCGGGTACATCCCGCCTGGTGCTTAAAAACTTCAACTTCCATCTGCATCCAGAGGAGCGGGTGGCGCTGATCGGTGAAAACGGTCAGGGCAAGACGACGATCGTGAAGCTGATCACGCGCCTTTACGACCCGACCGAGGGGCAGATTCTGATCGATGGCGTGGACCTGCGCGAGTACGACATTGAAGATCTGTGCCATGAGATCGGCGTAATCTTTCAGGACTTTATGCGATACGAGATGACCGCGCGCGACAACATTGCAGTGGGACGCATCGAAGAGCGCGACCACCTGGACCGCATTGCGGAGGCCGCTCGCATGAGTCTGGCCGACGAGGTAATTGCAAAGCTGCCCGAGCATATGCATCAACAGCTGGGGCGCCGCTTTGATGGCGGAGTGGACCTGTCAGGCGGAGAATGGCAACGCATGGCACTGGCCCGCGCCTACCTGCGCAATGCACAACTGCTGATCCTCGATGAGCCGACCTCGGCGCTTGACGCGCGCAGCGAGCAGGAGGTCTTCCAGCGTTTTGCCGAACTGACGCGGGGCAAGATGGCGCTCCTGATCTCGCACCGCTTTTCAACCGTGAAGATGACGGACCGTATTGTGGTGCTGTCGCACGGCGTGTTGACGGAAGAAGGCACACACGACGAACTGGTGCGCCGCGGCGGTTTGTATGCGGAGATGTTTGAAATGCAGGCGGCGAGCTACCGATGAACGAGACGGAGACCATGGACCTTTTCGCGGAAGGCCGCGCCTTTGGCAGCCGTCAGCCACTGCTGGCACAGACGACGGAGCTGCGCCGGTTCCGCCAGCACGTGGAACGGACGGCGGGGGCTGCGCTGGCGCTGGCGCAGGCCGCAGATGAGCGAAACCGGGAGCGCCGCCGCACCATGCAGGAAGCGCATCGCGCCGGGAAATTTGACAGCGCCCCAAATGCGGGCCCTGGTCTGCTGCGTCTGGAGGAGAGTGGGCGGTTGCTGCGCGGCGCGGCGATGGAGCTGCAGGGCTCGATCCGCTCGCTGTCAAAGCTGCCCTTCGCGCGCAGTCTGACGGGCCTCGAAACACCTCGCATCTTTGGCGTCGCGCATTCCATGCTGAGCGCGGCCCGCTACCAGTGGACCATTCCGTCGTTTTCAAGCTTCATCCTCGGCTACCAGACCGAGGAGCCGCTGACCTTACGCGAACTTTCCGCGCTGCCCGTCGCGCTGAAGCATGCATTGCTTGAAGAGGCGCTGGCGCAGACAACGGGCGCGGTCGGCAACCTTTCAACCAGTGACGCCGCGCTGGACGCTGCCCTGCGCTCTCTGAATGAAGTGGGCCTGCCGATGTGGGCCAATATTCTGGAGCCGCTGGTCCCCTTTGAGCCGACGCTGCGGGAAGACCCCGCTCACGCCTACGCGGCAATGGACTACGAGAGCCGCGAGGTGTATCGGCTGGAGGTGGCACGCATTGCGCGGCACAGCCCGCTGAATGAAGTGCAGGTGGCGCAGGCGGCGCTGGAGCTGGCGCAGACCGCCGTCACCAATCTCGACGTAGATCCACGGACGACGATGCGGCGCAGCCACGTCGGGTATTACCTGGTCGGGCCAGGAGTGACAGAACTGGAGCGGCGGGTTTCGTTTGAGCCCACGGTACCGGAACGGGTGCGCGCGGCGATGCGACAGTATCCGGACGACTTTTACATCGGCGGAATTCTGGTGCTGGGCCTTCTGATCATGGCGGCCATTATTGCGCCGCAGGTTCCCGCCTACAACCCACTCGGACGGCTTGCACTGGCGTTCCTGCTGCTGCTGCTGCCTGCGTCTCAAGGCGCAGTGGAGCTGGTAAATAACACCATCACGGCGTTGTTCAAGCCCCAGCCCTTGCCGAAGCTCGATTTCTCGGAGGGAATCCCCGAAACCTGCAAAACGATTGTCGCCGTTCCCACACTCCTGCTGAACGAAGCGCAGGTGCGCGGTCTGGTAGAAGACCTGGAGGTGCGCAGCCTGGCAAACCAGGATGCCAACATCTCCTACGCACTATT
>JAJZCP010000100.1 GCA_021846065.1 Acidobacteriota bacterium | reverse complement strand
TCTCACGAAGTTGTCTTCGTCGCTCTCCAGATAACTCAGCAACGATCCGTTGCTTTCGGTCAGGTCCAATGGCAAATTATTCACGGTATCCGGGTCACTGGCCGCGGGCCAATCCGCCGTCGTCACTCCCGTGGTTGCGTTTCCTGTGATGGTTCCCACCGGGTTGTAGCTGTTGCCTCCGTCCGTCGAAATCTGAACCTGGCACCCTCCGTATTCCAGGCTCGCGGCGGAAACAACCGCCCAAAGTTCCGCTTGGCTCGTGGATCCATACAGCCGTGGCACTGGCTCAAAGAGGATGGGTACATTCACGCTCCCAGTCGCTTGGTTCGTGGAGGGAACGTAAGGCGTCGGCTGCGTCACAGAAAGCTCCGTCGGCGTCCGCATCCCGTAGATAAAAGGCTGCGCCTCGCACTTCAGTTGGAACTGATCGTCTTCCTCAATTGAAGTAAGCTGGACCGGAAACTCTTCCAGCCCTAAATCGGGGTCGGAGATCGTCACCAGGTCCATCGGCGCCAGCAGGAACCACTTCGCGTTCAGCGTGAATTCGTAGGTGTCCGGAGCATACGCCAGCGTCCGCGCCTGCACGGCCAGCAGCTTGCGCGCCACGCCCACATCCTGCACCGCGTTGTTCGTGATGGGAGCGGCCTTGCGCACCCCATACAGCGCAATGGCGCTCGCTTCCGGCTGCGCCGTCAATGTCTGCGCGTAATTCGAGTTGCGATTGATGTGCTGCATCTGCACAACGTTCGGCAGGTCCACACGCGCCTTGCGTGTCTGCACAATCGGCGAACTGCCGGAGGACGCAATAAAATCGCCGTTCTCGGTCGACAGGTTCGCCACGGGACCCCTCGCCGTCGGCGCGTTATATACCGCGCCATTGCCCACGGCGGACGCCTCCGCATAGGGAAAGCTATAGAGCTTGAAACCCATGTAGACCGGCGCGGCGTTCGCAGCCTGATACAGCGTCTTCAGCCAGCTCTGGCCCGTCTGCTGGCTCGTCATCGTCAAGGAGCCCCACAGGCCGTATGCGCGGCACTGCGCCCGCATCAGGTTCAGCGATGGCATATCCAGGAAGCTTCCCACCGGCTTCGGATAGGCAAGCGGCTGCGTCGCCTTGAATGCCAGCAGCACCAGGTAGAGCGGCGCGCCATCGCCGGGCGCGGGCCATTGGAAGGTATAGGTCCCAGGCGAGTTCACCGTGCGTTGCTGCACGAATCGATTGTTCAAATACGTTGGCGCAACGATGAGCGGCCAAAGGTTTTGCTGCCCAATCGCCGGGAGATTCGCGCCTTGGAAACTGAACGCCAGAATGACTGCGGCGCTCCCTGGTGGGTTCGTGGTCGTGATCGATGCGCGTGGCTGCACTCCAGTCGCAGCGGTAACCGCGTCGAAGGTGTCAACTCCAGCCAGCTCCAACAGGATGTAAGTATTTGTGTAGAAGCCGCCGCCCCCAAAGGTCACCGTGTTCGCGCCCGCCTTGCAGCCAACGCAATAAAAAAGACCATAGGGGTACACTGCGGAGGCGGTCTCGTACACATTTCCCAGCGAGTCGGAAACCGTCATCGGTCCGTCTGTGTCCCGATCGGCAAACACAACCAACGTATTTCCAGCCGTATTCGGCAGATCGAAGGTCACCGACCCGTCGATGCTCTCAAATCTGCTCAAAATTTTCTTTTGCACCGTCCCCGGGAAATCGGCCGCGGACATGCCGTGCTCGAATTGTGTGAAAGCCTGGTCGCCTCCGATCGCCGCTTGCGCGATGCCGGACTTGATCATGTCCTCGATCATGTCGGCAAAATCGCAATCGCCGCTGGGATACAGGCCCCACTTCCCCTGCACTTCGACGCTCAGTTGCGGGATCGCGCCGCTCGATCCCAGGTCGATATCGTTCGATCCCATCCCCGCAAAATGCGGGTACAGGATCTGCTGCGTCTGCAGATTCAGGTTTCCAGCGTAGCCGTCGTACTCGCTGCCCGAGCCCAGCACGTTCTCAAAAGCCAACCGATTGCGCAGCAGCGGCGATTGATAGCCGGTCGCATCCGTCGTCTGCGCATAGTAAATATTCACCATCCCTGTCGGCAGCGCACCACCATTGAAATTGTCGATGTAGACGGTCGCGCCGTAACTCGGCTGCCAGCGGTAGGTGTAGGGATAATTCCGCGAGTCGGAGCCGTCCGTCGGATCGGGCCCATGAAACAAGCTGTTCCACAGCGGAACTTCGTAACTGCCCGACAGCGTCTGTGGCCCTCCCCCTCCGTAATCGTCGAAGGTCACACTGTAGGTCTGCGTTAAGGTGACAGCGATCACAGACAAAAAATGTGGGTCTGGGATGGTAAATATGGTCCCACCAAACTCCGTTCCCTGCGTGGAATACTCGACGAAATTCAGCGGGATCGGCGCGCCATTGTTCCATAGCATCAGCACGCCCATGATCGGGTTGGTGCCCAGCAGAAAATCGATGGCCTCAATGTACGAGGTGATGCCCTTCATCTTCTGCTTCATCTTTTTGTCGCTGCCGCCGCGCCGCAAATTGTTCGCCCAAATGGCCATCGGCTGCGACTGCGTGCGGCCGTAAATCACCGGGATCGCGTTCCCATAGCAGCTCGACTGCAGCAGCGATCCCATCGCCGTCGGCACGCTCGACGACTGCGTTTTCATGTTGGCCATTACACTTGCTCCCAGATCTTCGGATCGAAAAGCGCCATCTCGCGCTGCCCTGTCAAATAATGCGTCACCAGATTCACCGCTTGCACGCGCTCCCCATAGGCGTGGATCGCCATCGGCCATTGCGTCACGATCGCGCCGTGATTGAACCGTTTGCTCCCGACCACGCGAAACAGCGCCAGGTTGCCCGGCTGCGTCTCCGGTGTGCCAATGCAGATGCCCTGCAACGTCTGTCTCGCGTGACGCAGCAGCGCCAGCAGATAGCGTTCCGAGCTGGTATTGCAGAACCAGTCGTGCGAGTATACGTGCAATTCCTCGCGCGGCGCGGCCCCAATCTCAATCAGATATTCCGCCAGCAGCGTCGCGCAGTCGCACCCTGCGCCCTTCACGCGTCCGCCCAACACGTACGGCGTCCCCATCCAGGACCTGGCCACCGCAACGGCTTCAGCCCGCGTCGCCATCACTACACCGCGCTCTGCGGTGCTGGCACATAAGGGAATCCATAGTAGTCGCCGTCCGCCTGGTTGATCGGTGCCGTCCCGCTCACGACAAACGTGTCCGCGCCCGGCGTCGGCACCCACGGCAACGGTGAAAACAACTGGATGGAGCTATGCTTGTTGCCCTGGCCGTCGCTGAAACTCGCATTGTTGGCGATCCCGCTCCAGACTCCCGCCAGCGTCGCGTTCGGTCCTGGCAGAAAAACGGCGTACCCGCCAACAAACTTGCCTTCTCCGTAGATCCTGTCCGGCGTAGGCGAAAGACAATCGGCATAAATATCCGTCGTTGTGCTCCCCGCAAAACACTGGAAGACAGGACACGTCCCGTCCCCCGGCTGCGGCGTCGCTCCCGTGTAGCTGGCCAGCGTGTTCGTCACTTCAATCAAATTCGGCGGCAGTTGCTCGCTCAAGCAATCGAGAAAGCTGTTCACCGTCCACGCCACCTGTCCGCGTTGCACTTTCGTGTCCGCGATCCGGCCGCCAAACAGCTCGCAGGCTCCGAAGGTGTTCGCATCTCCCGGCGTCGGCATAAACACGCGCCACACGCGCAGCCGCCAGTTGTCGTAGAAGCCAAGCCGCGCCAGTTGCAACGGCGACGCCGTCGCAATGCTCGGCGAGATGGGACGGTTCGACGGGTTCCATGTCACGTCCAGCGGGTCGACTTCCAGCCCTATCTTCGTCGTCACCGTGCCGCGCTTCACCGTCGCCGGTAAAAACGTTCCCCACGCGGACCACAGCAGCGGCGACTCCCAATCCGTCATCCAAATGGCCTGCGGGTCCTCCGGCTCTCCCACCAGGTACAGATTCGCCAGCGTCAATTGCTTGTTGGCCGCCAGCCACGCCAGCACCGCGGCCGTTGTGTCCGAGCCGTCCCCACCCATCACCTGTCTCATAATGGGTTCGGCCTCGAGGTCACCAGCGTCAAAAACTGCGACCCGCTCTTGCTTTCGCTGCCGCCAATCGTCCACAACTCATTCATAAAATTTTCGAACTCCTGCTGATCGCTCTCGAATCGCACTCGGAAGTAGAAGTTGAATTGCGCCGTGATCGGCGTCGGCGGAGCGTAGCTGTTCGCGGTCGGCGCGGCTGCGCCCGTTGTCGTCAAGCCAGTAGTCGGCTCCGTCCACGCTGTCCCCAGCGCAATCGGCGTCGCGTTCTGCAGCGTCTCCGCCCCTGCTACCGTCCCGGCGTAAACGTTGTAGCCGATCGCCCCGGTGGGTGCTCCGTTCGGCGATGCCACTACCATCAGCCCAAGAGCCGTACTGGCAGATGGCAGCGCTGCCCCTGCTATCAGACCCGTCGCCGGCGCGGTCCACGCCGTTCCAATCGCAATCGGAGTAGCGTTCTGTTTTGTCTCTGTCCCAGTAGCCGTCGACAGATACACGTTGTATCCCGTGGCATCCCCGCTGGCTGCGGGCGAAGCCACGCTCGGCACGCTGTTCGCGGCAACCGCCAGACTCGTTTCCGCCGATGGCAGCGTTTCCCCAAACGCGTCCACGTACGTGATCTTCGCGTAATAGGTCGCTGCCGCCAGCGACCCCGCTACAACGGCCGACAGCACGGGCGCGGGCGGCGTCCCCACCCCGATATTGATTGTCGCTTCGGCCGAAGCCGCACCGGTGCCACTGCTAGCCACAAACGCAACCTTGACAAAATAGGGCGTCGGCGCCAGCGCCCCTCCGGCCACCGCGGTCAGCGTCGGCGCACCCGGCGTCGGCAGACCCCAGTTCCATGCCAGATAGCGCCCAAGATAGGACGCGCCCGGCACCGCCAGACCGGGCCCCTCCACCGTGAACGCAGTCGTCGGGACGCCATTCGCGTAGACCGTGACTCCACCGTTCAGGTCGGTGATGTCCTCGAAAAACCCTCCCAGGCTGCGCTGCAGCGGCGAAAAATAATTCCCCAGCCCATCGGTCACCAACGGCAGCTCCGCCAGCGGATTCGGTGCGCCGTTTAGGATCGCGGGACCGGAATAATTGTCGGTCGGGTCCTCCAGTAGAAAATCGTCGAACTGGCCGTTCCGCGCCAGATAGAAACCCATCAGCGTGCGCAGGTCCGTGTCCGTCAACCCTGCCTGCAGGTCGAGTGGATTGTCCTTCAAAAATTCATAGATCAGCTTGAAACTCCAGATCGGGTTCCGCATCTGGCTGATCCGCACTTCGTATTTGTCGGGCGCGGAATGCACCAGCGTGCTGAACGCCGCTTGCTTCCCCACTGTCCACGAAAGCCCGCGCAGCACCGGGTAGATCGCGTCGCTCACGGCTTTTTCCCTTTCGCGGAAATGGTATGGAAAGAATTGGGGTGCCCCAGGTCTCGCATTTGAGACCTGGGATCAGGCCAGCAACCGTCACGCATCAGTAGGCCAGCTTTCCTTGCCGCATCAGCGTTTGGATCGCCTGCCGCGTTTCCTTCGCGCTGCTCGCCTTCCCCCCATGGAAATGCTGCGTCACATTCGCGCTCACGCTCGACGACCGCGTGGTGTTGTGGCTGTTCACCATGCGCTCGAAGTTCTGCGTCTGCTGCGTCGTCAGCACCCGCTCCCCCGCATGCGCGATGATCGGCACCGCCATCCCATGCGACCCGCTCACGATGCCGCCCTGCTCAAACGACATCACAGCAGCAAAAGCCAAAGCGGCAGCGGGAGGCGCAAGGAACGGCCCTACAACCGGAATCGCCGAAATCGTCGCGTACGTGTTCGCCGCAGCCGTCTTCGCGTCTCCCAGTTGCAACATCGCCTGTCCGGCTTTCTGCGTCTCCACACCGGTCATATAGGCAACAGTCATCGTAATCACTTCCTGGATGATCTGCGCCGCCATCTGCTTCCACATTTGCGTAATCTGTTGCGACATGGAACCGGTTTCAACCGCCATGGCCGTAACCAGCTTGGTGAAGTCCTGCTGCATGGTCGCAAAATGCATCTTCCAGCTCTTGTCCAAGTCGAGTCCCGCGATCTGGTTCAGTTGTGTAATCTGCCGCATGGCCTGCTTCGTGATCTCCACCTCGCGAAACATGTCTTGCTGATAGCGCAGCACGTCCTGCTTGTCCAGCATCTCAATCGCTTTTTGCGCCCGCAGTCGCTCCATGTATT
>JAJZCP010000099.1 GCA_021846065.1 Acidobacteriota bacterium | reverse complement strand
CGGTCTAAAATTGACCTCAGCATGGAATTTCCTTCCGTAAGAATGCGCCGTCTCCGCCGTTCTGAACCGATGCGCGCTCTGGTGCGCGAAACCCGGCTGCACCCCGGCGCGCTGATCGCGCCGCTGTTCATCTGTCCAGGCGAAGGCGTGCGCCGCGCCGTCTCCTCCATGCCTGGCGTGTTCAATCTGTCGATCGATGAAGCGGTCAAAGAAGCTGCGGCAGCCGCGAAGCTGGGCGTCGGCGGGTTTCTGCTCTTCGGCCTGCCGGAAGCCAAAGACGACCAGGCCACCGGCGCGTGGGACGACAATGGAATCGTGCAGCAGACGCTGCGCGCGATGAAGCGCGAACGCATGCTCGACAACACCCTGCTGATCGCCGATGTCTGCCTGTGCGAGTACACCTCGCATGGCCACTGCGGCGTGGTCCGCCAGGCGGAGAACGGCGCGTATGAAATCGAGAATGACTCCAGTGTCGAACTGATCGCCCGCACCGCCGCTTCGCTGGCGCGTGCCGGGGCGGACATGGTTGCGCCCTCCGACATGATGGATGGCCGTGTCGCCGCCATCCGCGATGCGCTGGATGAGGCCGGCCAGCACGACACGCCGATCCTTTCCTATGCGTCGAAGTTCTCTTCGGCCTTTTACGGCCCGTTCCGCGAGGCCGCAGGCTCCGCGCCGCAGTTTGGCGACCGGCGCAGCTACCAGATGGACGGCGCCAACCGCCGCGAAGCCATGCGCGAAATCGAGCTGGACCTGATGGAAGGCGCGGACATGGTTCTGATGAAGCCCGCGCTGCCCTATCTGGACATCATTCGTGAGGCCCGCGACCGCTTCGATGTGCCGCTCGGCGCGTATCAGGTCTCGGGAGAATACGCCATGCTGCAGGCGGCGTTTGAGCGGGGCTGGCTCGACCGGAACCGCGCCATGCTGGAATCTTTGATCTCCATACGCCGCGCCGGAGCGGATTTTATTGTGACTTATTTTGCCAGCGCTGCCGCCAGGCTCCTATGATCGTGCTAACGGGATTTGGGTGCCCCAGGTCTCGAAGTTGAGACCTGGGATTCATGCAGCGAACGCAATGTGAGGTGCTGAAGGAGATTGGGTTCAGGAGGATTCGATATGAGTACAGCCATCAGCGATACCGCAGGCTTGGTGAAACCCGAAGCGCAAGCGTCCTTGACGAGCGACGCGCTGCTCTTCGAATACAGCACCGCCGCCGATCCGATCTCATCCGGGGCCACGCCTGCAATTCCGCTGGCGGAGTTCTCCAGCGACCTGTATGCGCAGGGACCCAGCCGGGTCATTCCACTCGATCTTTCCCAGGCCCTACGCTGTGCCTCGCCTGCGAGTGGCCCTTCGCTGGCTGCCAATTTCATTCGACTGGAAGCCGATACCCCACTGGAAACTCGCGTGAATGCTACTTCGGAGCTTTTCTACGTCATCCAGGGTAGCGGGGTTAGCAATGTGGACGGGCGCGAGATTGCCTGGAAGCAGGGCGATTTTTTCACGCTGCCCGGCAGCGCGGCGCAGCACCGCAGCAGCGAGGCCGCCGTGCTCTACTGGGTCCATGACACGCCTCTGTTGGAGTATCTTGGCGTGGAGCGCAAGCGCGCGAGATTTTCGCCGACCCATTACACCCGCCAGGCGCTCAAGAAAGCGCTGGACGAAGCGGCCGCCGACCCGAAGGCAAGCACGCGAAGCCGCGTCAGCCTGATTCTGGGCAATCCGAACTTTCAGCAGACCAAGACGGTGACCCATGTTCTGTGGGCCATGTACGGGCTGACCGAGCCGAACACGCGCCAGCTTCCCCACCGCCATCAATCCGTCGCGATGGATTTGATCATCGACGCGCAGCCCGGCTGTTACACGTTGGTGGGGACGGAGCTGAATGCGGACGGCACGATCCGCAACCCACGCCGCATCGACTGGAAATCCGGCTCCGCTTTCGTCACGCCACCCGGCTATTGGCATGAGCACCGCAATGAGTCTGGCGCGCGCGCCTACCTGACGCCGATCCAGGATGCGGGCCTGCACACGTATCTGCGCACGCTCGACATTACCTTCTTCAAGCACAAGGACTAGCCGGGTGCCCCATCCTTCGTGTCTTCGCCCTATAGCGAAGGGTGGGATGGGGCCATTCCGCGCGGCACAAGTCAACGGTTCAGTCTAAAAATTGCCGCATTTAAAACACTGGCGAAGCTGACCCACGCCAGATACGGCAGGATCAATTCCCCAGCCAGTGGATGCACATGGAAAAACAGCACATGCGTCAGGACGATCGCCAGCCATAGCACCGCGATTTCCGCCAGCGCGCCGCCGATCGAGTGCCAGCGAAAGAAGATCAGGCTCCACAGGAAATTCAGCGCCAGTTGCACCGCGAAGCATACCAGCGCCAACGTCCGCAGCCGTGAAACCGGCTCCTGCCAGACCAGCCATGCCGCTACGCCCATCAAGATATAGAGCGCCGTCCACACTGGGCCGAAGATCCAGTTCGGCGGATTGAAGGAAGGTTTTGCCAGCGTTGCATACCAGCCGGAGATCTCGGCGCGGGTCAGCAGGCCCGACACCAGACCAACGGCGACGCAGCCGCCAACGCTGACGGCCAGCGTGGCCCATGCCGCGCCCATACGTGGAATTTCAGCCATAAATCCAACCTCCCTGCTACTTGCCAACCACCAGCAGCTTGCGGTCCGGAATTTTTTCGATCTCAGCCGTGTCGAGATGGAGTTCCGCCTTCGCCATCTGCAATGGAATCCGCCGAATCCACTGGTTGAGCGACACATCTACGAACTGGCTGCTCCGGAACATCTCTAGAAACAGGATGTCTTCCGTTCCAGTGTTCTCAATATAATGGCCGGCGACCGGGGGGACATAGCCCACATCGTTGGCATGAAAGTTCATGGTGCGGGCGTTGCCGGAAGAGGCGAACACCGTCATGCGTCCGCTGCCGCTGATCCAGTATTGCCACTCGGAGGCGTTCGGGTGCCAGTGCAGCTCGCGCATTGCGCCGGGACGGATGCGCACGAGCGCCGCCGCGATCGCCTTGGACGCGGGAAAGACGGTGGAATCGACGATGCGCACCTCCCCGCCTGGCGTCTCCATCGTGGGCTTCATCGCCGTCATGCGGAAGGTATAGTCAACCTTGGACTCCACCGCTTTGCCGCCGACAGCCTTCTTGTCGTCTTCCAGCGGACCGGGGACCGTTCCTGCAAAGATGTAGAGTCCCTCCGTCGGAAGCACTTGCAGCGCAGACTCGGGCAGACCAAAATTCTTCGCCAGCACCTCTGCCGGGGTATGGGCCAGCCAGCCGGAAAGAAGGAACGTCGCGTACTCGGAAAAATCACCTTGATCGAAGACCAGCATGAACTCGCAGCCATCCGGACCCAGCCCCTGGATCGAATGCGGATAGCCCGCAGGAAAATACCACAGATCGCCCTCGCTTACATCGCCGATGAAGATTGTGCCGTCCGGATTCAACAAAGTGATGCGTGCGTTGCCGTAAAGCATGTAGGCCCACTCGTTCGCGGTGTGCCAGTGCAGTTCACGGTAACTGCCAGCGGTCAGGCGCATGTTCACTCCCGCCAGTTCTCTCGAAATCGGCAATGAGTGCTGGGTGACCTGCCGGGTCCACCCACCATCCTGAATGCGTCGATGGGCAAGATCGAAGGAGTACCAGAACGGCCGCACGTCCCCGTGATCGGTGATGGGAGGCATCTCCGATTCGGCATTCTCTCCGGCGATAGCTTGGTTGACCGGCCCTGGATTCTGCGCGGAGCGGTTCTGCTCCCCTTTTTGGATGGTTGCCTTGCTTTGTGCAAATGCGAATTGTGTTGTGACTGCTCCGGCGCTGAGAGCGGCAGCGGCGCTGCCTAAAAACGAGCGGCGCGTAAGCTGGTCTTTCTGGTCTTTGCCGTCGTCTGGCATGGTCGATCTCTCCTTGAATGTGCTGTTTCATTCCTTTGTTACACAATTGTTATGCCGACAGAAGGTCGCTGCGGCGACTGCGGTCGTGAGACTTGCTGCTGTCTGGCAGCGTTGTTTGGTCGGGGTGGGGCAAATCGGTGCATTCCAATTCGACCGGATCGAGGGATGCAGAAATCTCACGCGCAGGGCTGCCCGTAGCCCATCTCGACGTTCGGCAGGTAAACCTCATATTCTGGATGCTGGGACAATACTCTATGGATATAAATACAAAAGCCATTCAAGTGCAATTGCCGGATGGTAGCACGCGCACGGTCGCAGCGGGAACAACTCCTTTGGAAATTGCCAACAGCATATCGCCGCGCTTGGCCGCGGCCGCCGTGGTGGCACAGATCAGGCCCCTCCATGCGGCGCACGCTCCCGCGAAGGCCGACAATAGCGGGGCCACCGAGGAAGCAATGTACAAGCCGGAGGACGCCGGCGCGGAGCGGCTGGTCGATCTGGGGGCGCCGCTGGAGGAAGACGTTACCCTGCGCCTGTTGACGGAAAAAGACGCCGAATCGCTCCAAGTGGTGCGGCACTCTGCCGCGCATGTAATGGCGACGGCCGTGCTGGAGTTGTTTCCGGAGACCAAGCTCGGCCATGGCCCGGCGACCGACAGCGGTTTTTTTTACGACTTCTACCGGTCCGCGCCCTTCACGCCGGACGATCTGCAGGCGATCGAACGAAAGATGGGCGAGGTGGTGCTGCGCGATGAAAAATTTGTCCGCGAATGGCAGCCGCGCGAGGAGGGACTGGCGCGCTTCAAGGCGGAAAACGATTTTATGAAGACGCACTTCATCGAGCGCTTTACACAGCCAGGGGAAAAGATTTCCCTCTATCGGAACGGTGCGTTTGTGGATTTTTGCCGTGGGCCGCATGTTCCTTCCACCAGCCGTGTCAAGGCATTCAAGCTGCTGAGCATTGCGGGCGCCTATTGGCTGGGCGATGAAAAGAACCCGCAGTTGCAGCGCCTATATGGAACGGCGTTCTTCAACAAGAAAGAGATGGACGAGCACTTTGCGCGTTTGGAAGAGGCCGCGCGCCGCGACCATCGCGTGCTCGGCAGGCAGCTCGATCTGTTTTCCATTCAGGAGATCGCCGGGCCGGGCCTCATCTTCTGGCATCCTAAGGGCGGCATCGTCCGCAACCTAATGGAAAACTGGATGCGCGAAGAATGTATCCGTCGCGGTTACGATATGGTCTTCACCCCGCATGTGATGCGGCACGAGCTGTGGAAGATCAGCGGACACGCGGGCTTTTATGCGCAGAATATGTACACGCCCATGGAGTTGGACGACGCCGATTACCAGTTGAAGCCGATGAACTGTCCCGGCCATATTCTCATCTACAAAAACACGCCGAAGAGCTATCGCGACCTGCCGGTACGCCTCGCCGAGTTGGGCAATGTCTATCGCTATGAGCGCAGCGGCACCATGCATGGCCTGTTGCGCGTGCGCGGCTTTACCCAGGACGATGCCCACATCTTCTGCACGCCGGAACAGGTGGAAGATGAGATCGCCGCGTGTATCGATTTTGCTGAAGCTGTGTTGAAGACCTTCGGCTTCGCCGAATTCAAAGTGGAGCTTTCCACCTGGGACCCGAAAGATACCGCCAGCTACGTCGGCTCGCCAGAAAACTGGGCCATGGCCATCGGCTCGCTCGAACGCGTCCTGCAGCGCCGGCAAATCCCCTACAAAACCATCTCCGGAGAGGCGGCCTTCTACGGCCCCAAGATCGACATCAAGCTCGTCGATGCGCTGGGCCGTCTGTGGCAGCTTTCCACCGTCCAGTTCGACTTCAACCTGCCCGCGCGCTTCGATCTCGAATATGTCGGCGAAGACGGAGAGCGCCATCAGCCGGTGATGGTGCATCGCGCGTTGTTCGGCTCAGTGGAGCGGTTCTTCGGCGTGCTTATTGAGCACTACGCTGGAAATTTCCCGCTCTGGCTGGCTCCCGTGCAGGTAGGATTGGTGCCGATTAGCGAAAAACATATCGAGTACGCAAAAACAGTACAGTCACAGTTGCAAATGGCCGGCCTGCGCGTGGAACTCGACGACCGCAACGAAAAAATGAACGCCAAAATCCGCGATCTGACCATGCAGAAGATTCCTTACCTGCTCGTCATGGGCGACAAGGAATCCGCTGCGAACGCAGTCAGCGTCCGGACCAGAGGCAAAGGCGACGAAGGATCCGTGCCGTTGGAAGAATTCATAACGAAGGCGAAGACGCTGGTGGAGGAGAAAAATACAACGCTCTAAAGATGCGGAGAAATTATGGAGGTTCAGATGGGT
>JAJZCP010000098.1 GCA_021846065.1 Acidobacteriota bacterium | reverse complement strand
CGGATATTGCGGCGTCTCCCGTGACGGGAATGGTCCGGTGAGGACGAGCGCATGCAAGCGCAAAAGACGCTCGGCGAAGCCTGGCTTCCAAAGCGCGGAGCTGGATGGGGCGATGGCGAGATGAAAGAGCGGCCAGGAGCCGGGAGCGATGAACTGGCCGGATTCGACGAGGAGAACATCGGCGCGGCGCGCAGATTCGGCGAGAAATGCCGGCTCCAGAGGCGGCATGTGCAGATGCGCTTCGATGGCTCCGGCGGCGCAGAAGCGGCTGGTGTCTTTGTTTGCAGGCGCAGCGACAGAGGAAACTGAAGATTGCGGGGAGGGATCGAGTGGATGCGCGTGGGGGGTGAGCTTGACGGCGATCCAGCGCAGGGCTGGGAATGCGGCGATGAGCGCGCAGCCGAGTGTGGTCTTGCCGCAGTTGCGCCCGCTGCCGGAGATTTGCAGGATGTTCATTCCTGCTCGTTGCGCTGCGGCCTGCGAGTGAGGCGCGTGAGGGTGGCGAGTTCGCGGAGATATTGGCGGAGCGGACGCGCGGGTGTGCCCCAGAGGACGGAGCCGGTGGTGGTGACGGTTTTGCCGGAGAGGACGCCGGCCTGTCCGCCGAGGATGACGCCGGGGCCGATGGTGACATGATCTCCGATGCCGACCTGGCCGGCGAGAACGGCTCCGTCGCCGATCTCCGACGAGCCGGAGATGCCGCAAAGCGAGGCCATGACGACGTTCTGGCCGATGGTGCAGTTGTGGCCGATGTGGATGAGATTGTCGAGCTTGGTGCCGCTGCCGATGCGCGTGGCGGCGAGCGCTCCGCGGTCGATGGTGGAGTTGGCGCCGATCTCCACGTCGTCTTCGACGAGCAGCGTGCCCTGCTGGGGAAATTGGGTATAGCGTCCGGTGTGTCGGTCGCGGACGAAACCAAAACCATCGGCACCGAGCACGGCTCCGGCGTGGACCGTGACACGATTGCCGAGCGTTGTTCCGGAGTAGACGACGACACGAGGCCAGAGATGGCAGTCTGCGCCGACGATGACGCCGGATTGGAGGACGACTCCGGCGTCGATGCGGGTGCGCGCGCCGACGCGCACTCCCTCGGCGAGGACGGCGCAGGGTCCGATGGTGGCGTCCGGAGCGAGGATGGCCGTGGCGTGGACGACGGCCGTGGGGTGGATGCCCTGAGCGGGCAAGGATGGACGAAGCAACTGAGCGGCGCGGGCAAACCAGAGACGCGGCTGATCGGTGAGGAGAACCGCTGTGGCAGGAATGCTGCCGGGATCAAGCGTGGAAGCGAGATGCCGGGGAGCGGTGACGACCAGTCCGGGTTGCGCGGCGAGCGCGTCGGCAAGCGCGGACCCGGACTCGGCAAAGAGCATGGAGTGCGGCTGGGCGGTTGCGGGCTGGGCCGGGTGGTCGATGCGACGAGCCGGATCGCCGACGAGCAGGCTGCCGCCAAGCTGCGCGATGAGATCGCTGATCGTCGGTTTCAGGAGGGTCTGTTCTTCGTCGGACATGGATGCTCCTATACGCGAAATTCTTCATGGGCCGAAGGCTGCGGCGGGCGGGCGGGCACTCCATACAGCGGCGCCTCGCCAGCGGGACGCGTCTTCCAGCGGCGGTGAATCCACAGCCACTGGTCGGGATAACGGCGAATCCAGGACTCCAGCACGGAGGTGCAGCGGGCGGTGAGCGCTTCCATGTCCTGAGCGCGATCGCCGGTGAGGAGGGGTTGGATGGGCGGGGCAAAATGCAGCACGTAGCGGGATTCCGATGGCTCCCAAAGCAGAAAACCCGGAACGATGGCGGCGCCGGTGCGCAGAGCGATGCGCGCCAGACCGCTGGCGGTGCAGGCGGAGATGCCGAAAAACGGGACGAAGATGCCTTCCGGCGGAGTCATGTTGGTGTCCATGAGGATGCCGACGGTGCGTCCGCAGTGCATGGCTTCCAGCAGTCCGCGGGCGAATTCGTTGCGGGGAATGATCCAGTTGCCGTGGCGACAGCGGATGGAGCGGACGAAGGCGTCGAGGAGCGGATTGTCCATTGGGCGCGCGACCAGGCCCATGGGATGGCCCATGAGCGAGTGAAAGAAGCTGGACAGCTCCCATGCGCCAAGATGGCCGGTGAGGATGAGGACGCCTTTGCCGAGGGCGTGTGCCTGCTCGAAGTGCTCCAGGCCTTCGTAACGGATATGGCTGGCGCAATTTTGCGGGGTGTACCGGGACATGCGGCAGAACTCGGCGAAGTGCCAGCCGAGATGAAGATAGAAGCGGCGGAGGATGCGTTGATGCTCGGCGGCGCCAAGCTCAGGCAGGGCGAGAGCAAGATTGGTGAGTCCGACATGGCGCAGACGGGAGTGGAGGTGGAAGACAAGAGTGCCGAAGGCGGCGCAGAGGCGGCGCGCGATGGGACGCGGCAGCAAACCGACGAGAAACGCAATGCAGCGAATGGGGAAAAACTCGAAGAAGCTGCGGATGGGCGATTGCGGCACAACAAACAGTGTAACCGTCAGCGAGTTTGGGAGAAGAAACAAAAGATGGTGCGGGCCAAAGCCAGAAAGGCTTTGGCCCGCACCATGGCTGGATGCGCATGTCTGGATGCGCATGTCTGGATTTCTACTTGCAAGTAGCGCATCCTGGGAAGCGCGCTACTTGCGATCCGCTACTTGCGATCCTTGGAGTCAACAAACGCTTTGGCGACCGTGCGCACAAATGGGACTGCACCGGCGGGAACCGGGACCGAACCCTTGAGGATGGAGGTGAAGCTGTGGCTTGCGCCAAAGTACGCAGTGGTGTCGGCGGTGTTCTGGCTGACGGAGGTGCCGTCGAGGTCGATGCCGGCAAAGAGGCCCTTGCTGCGCGAGTAGGTGAGCAGCTCGGCGTTCATCTTCCAGTCGGTGGCGGCCTGTGAGTCACGACCGACGGGACCGGCGGCAGCGCTGGCGTCTCCGCCAATCTGGAACTTGCTCTTCAGCAGGTCCTGGAAGCCTTTGCTGTTGACAGCGACGAGGATGAGGTCGGTGGACTGGCCGCCAATCTGGAAGCCGAAGGAGCCACCCGCCATGCGGATGAAGACCGGCGCGCTCCAGCCATGGCCGGTGCGGCAGGTGACAACGCCCTGGCCGTATTGTGCGCCGAAGAGGAAGGCAGCCTTCTTCATGCCCGGGACGACGCCGACGCAGGTAGCCATCTCCAGGATGTTCATCGGGATGGTGCGATCCGAGGTGCCCAGAATCTGGTCGAGCACGACCTTGGCCGCATCCATGCGCTGCTGGAGTTCCTGTTTGGATGAAGCGGCGGCCTGGGCGAAGCTGGACGAGGCCAGCAGTACAACGAGACAGAGGATGGGTGAAATCAGTTTTTTCATGGTCTTGCTTCCCTTTCGAACTCAAATTTTCGCGGCGATTCTGCCTGATGTATAGATGGTTACGAATCACGATACAAGGCAATGAAATCCATGGGGCCAGCAGCAGGCAGGCAAAACAGCCCGTCAAGCGGCGAATAGTGGGTGCGCAGTCTCGAGCTGCTGTCTAACAGTTTAGAGGCCAGAAGGCGGGGATGGGTTGTCTGGAAGTGACGGAAGTAGACGGGATGAAGCTGAGAAGTGAAGAAAAAAGAGGACTTCCCGGGAAGCACATGTTCTGTGCATCCTGAGAAGTCCTTCCCCAGATCTGCGTTGTTACTGAAGACATCTTGTCAATGGAAAAGAAAGTTCGCAAGATAACGAAAGGGCAGTGTCTTTTAGTAACTATTTAGGCGGCAAGCTGTTTATGGTGTGCAATTTGCGACGGATGTTTCATGTTTTCAAAGTGTCATACGAGAGATTACCGCGAAACATTTCTGGTGCAAATCAGGCCAAGTCCTGCGGTTGGTTGCGCGCTGAAGCATCCTGAGAGGCGAGCATGGAGAGAGCGACCCGGTTCTGGGCGCCGGTTTTGCGCATCAGACTGGAGACGTATGCCTTGACGGTGCGCTCCTCGATGCCGAGGTCTTCGGCGATTTCACGATTGGAGCGTGCCTCAAGAATGCAGTTGAGAACCTGCTTCTCCCGGGGGCTGAGCCTGTCGAAGTGATCCTTCTGACTGGTGATGGGGCCGACGAGGAGTCGATCAATCAAGCTGGAAAGAATGCGGCGAGGCGCCCAGATGGATCCCTGAAGGACGGCATCGAGAGCCATGAGTACCTGTTCGGTTTCGCAGCGGTGATCGAGATAGGCGCGACCACCGGCGATGACGGCGCGCTGCATCAGGTCTTCATCGCCGGAAGGCCCGAGGACAATCTGGCGCATATCTGGACGAAGCCGGCGAACGAAGAAAAGAGTGTCCAACCAGGCATCGGTGAAAGAGACGTCGAGAAGGATGTAGCGAATCGTTTCAGTTTCAAGGAGAGTTCGCAACTCCGCGCTGACGGCGGAAACGCGGGGATGGTTCTCAAAGAGAGCGAGCAGCCCCTCCGTTCGAATGGGGTCGGAAGAAACAACACCGAGAGGGATCAAATTCGCTGCCGCGGCAGAGTTCACCCATTCACTCCCAAGCAATACTGTTTGAAGTGCATCGTGCAAGCTCCCGTGATGCACTCGTCGGATCGATTGTCTGCACTATATTGCACAGCGCGGACTGAATGCAATGGGGCTGCGCGCTGAGGGTAAGGGATTGAAGCCGCGATTACATGCGCGGTAAAACGATGCCCTGCTGCTTCTGGTATTTTCCCTTGCGGTCGGCGTAACTGACTTCGCAGGGTTCATTGCCCTGAAAGAACAGAATCTGGCAGAGACCTTCGTTGGCGTAGACGCGCGCAGGGAGCGGGGTGGTGTTGGAGATTTCGAGAGTGACGAAACCCTCCCACTCCGGCTCGAAGGGGGTGACATTGACGATGATGCCACAGCGAGCGTAGGTGGACTTTCCGACGCAGATGGTGAGCACGTTGCGAGGAATGCGGAAGTACTCGACCGAGCGGGCGAGCGCAAAACTGTTGGGCGGAACGATGACGGAATCGGCCTGAACGGTGACGAAGGAGCGCTCATCGAAGTTCTTCGGATCAATGACGGCGCTGTTGACGTTGGTGAAGATCTTGAATTCGTCGGAGACGCGAAGATCGTAACCGTAGGACGACAGTCCGTAGGAGATGACGCCTTCGCGGACCTGTTTTTCGCTGAACGGCTCGATCATTCCATGGTTATGGGCTTGCTCGCGAATCCAGCGATCGTTGAGAATAGGCATGCGACTCCCAAGCCTGGCGGGCAGGCAGATAGATTGATGCGCGTCGGGTGCAGGCGCTTGATGCTTATCCTATGGTCTGACGGGCGCAATTGACAATGACGGGATGAATGAATATGCTCACGCCAGCGATACAGCTCATGCGGCGTTGTAGAATCTGAGGAAAAGGATAAAGACGTTGATTAAACAACACATCGTTCACCAGGTGATCGAGCGGACTGGACTGCCACGGATCAAGGCGGAGGCCGCCGTGGATTGTGTTTTTGACGGGCTGAAGAAGGCACTGGCATCCGGCGACCGGATCGAGCTGCGCGGCTTTGGCGTCTTCAGCGTGCGACCGCGCAAGACGGGGATTGGGCGCAATCCGCGCACCGGCAGCGAGGTCAGCATTACGCCGGGCAAAGCGATTCGCTTCAAGCCAGGAAAAGAGCTGCATGAGATTGGCCCAGCCGGAGATGCCGCGGCGAAATAGCCGCGCACTTGCGTGATGCGCATCAACAGATGAATGCCAGCAGGCGATCGATGCAAGAGCGGCACTGAGATTGCTTGCTGGAAGACCTGCCGGACTACTTCAAATCGACAATCTGGCCTTTGGCGACTGTGGGTGATTCCTTGCGGGAATCTTCGCCCGCTGGCGTGACTTTCAGTGGATACGCGTCTTTGGTCTGGACCTTGTGCAGGAGACCGCCGGGAGTGAAGATCAGCGTCCACTGCAAGGGATTTGCACCGCCGGGCGGCAATCCGACAAAGGTGATCGCAGGCGGCTGCTTCCAGGAGAGCGAAAGCGCCGCGGTCGTGTACGTCGGCTGAGGATCGCCGGTGGATGGGACCAGTGCGGTCGCGGCCTGAACACGGTCCCCGGCAAGCGCGGCGTAACACAGGCCCAGACCAAGCCAGTCCGCATGGATGGTGTGCGCATCTTCGCGCAGAAGATCATTGAAGACAACGAGGGTCAGGCGATTGCGCCGAGCGGGCGTGTAGAGCGTGAATCCTTTCCGCTCGACAGGGACAAGGCGAATGCGGCCCGCAGCGGAGCGCGGAACCGAGACGGTGAAACTGGCCTCACGATGGGTGGTGAAGTCCGGATTGTC
>JAJZCP010000097.1 GCA_021846065.1 Acidobacteriota bacterium | reverse complement strand
CGCTTACGGCGACGATAAGAAAATCGTTGCCGCAGGCGTGGGCTTTGGTGAAGGGGATCAACGCAGGGTGGTCCTTCCGTGGGTTCTCAGCCCGATGCTATCACCGCGGGGCAGTCGAAAGCACGGCGTGAGCCAGCGGAGATAGCGTGGAGACGTACAGCGCAGAGTCGGGTTGTCCTGGCGCTGCAAAACGGGCAAGCAGGCGGAGATCCTGGGGATGAGCGCGGACGGCATCCGCAACAGCGTCGCCGTCAAAGGCGAGAATGATGGCGACATGACTGGCTGGGGCGGCCAGCGCGGCGCGGAAGTAGAGGTAATCGCTTTCGTTCAGGGTCTGGCGATAGGTCAGTCCGGCGAGGGGAATGATGGACGGAAAATCGGAAGTTTCGACAAGCGTGAGCGCGTCGGGGTCCAGTGCGTGGAGACGCGCCAGCGCAGCGGCCAGCGTCTGCGTGTATGCGCCACGCGCGGCAAAGTTTCTGGTGGCTTCGACGTAGACCAGCGGATGCTGGGCGATCATCTGTCCGGTGTTGGCGAGAAATAAACAGGCCATCGCTGCCACCAGGGTGCCGGTTTGCGGCGCGACGGCGCGAAGTTGAGCGGATGGATGGCTGGATGGGCGGGCCTCGGCGAGCCGCGCCAGCAGCCAGTCGGCGGCAACGCCCAGCGTGAAGGCAAAGGCGGGAAGCATCTCCATGCCGTAACGCGTGTTGTAGAACGAGTGTGGCCACCAGTCAGGCAGAAAGATGGGCACCGATCCCCAGGCGACGGAGTAGGCGTAAAACGGCAGCGGAAACCAGAGCAGCAGCGTGGCGGCAAGCGCGGCGCGGCGCGGCGTATTGCGCGCTCGGCGCACCATCCGCAGCACGACAAACAGCCCGAAGAGCGACAGCAGCAGCAGCAGCCAGCCGACGAAGCTGCGCGCGAAGGCGTCGCCGGTTGATGCGTGCCAGAAAAACAGCGCCGAAATCCACGGATTGTGCCAGCCGGGATGGGGCGGGACCATGCCGTGAGAGGTGCGCGCCTCGATGGCCGCCGCCGAGTATGGGCCACGCATGAAATCCAGCCCGTCGCCGAAGTAGATGGCGTTGTATAGCATCCAGAGGAGCGGCGCGGCCAGCAGAGCGAAGCTGGCGAGGATAAAACGCCGCTGGAAGAGCGCGCGACGGCGATGGAGCGCGAGGGCCATCCAGAGCCAGATGCCGAAGCCGAGAATCCAGCCATCGTAGCGCGTCCACGCGGCGGCGATGAGGGTGAGCGTGAGCGGCCACAGATGGAGCGCGCCGATGCGGAGGCAAGCTGCGGGCGGATCATCGAGCGACGAGTGCCAGCGAACAAGCAGAAGCACGGACCACACCAGCTCGGCAAGAAACAGAGGCTCGGTCATCGCCGTGGTCTGGAGATACAGAAGATTGGGGTTGAGGGCGAAAAACGCAAGCGCGAAGAGCGCGGGAAGCGGATGAATCCAGATTCGTGCGAGCCGGTAGAGACCCAGCGCGGCAGCGAGATAACAAAGCGCCGAAGGCAGAACCGCGGCAAATCCTGAGCGCCACCAGGGCGTGATGGCGGCAAAGGGAGCCAGCAGCAGATGGGGCAACGGGAGCCAGACCGAGCCGAGCTGGCTCAGGCCAGGACGGTGTGAGTCGAAGATTCGTCGAGCGATGTGGAGGTGAGCCTCGGCGTCGCCATAAAAGAGCCAGGCATGGTGGCGCGCGCTGACGACGATCGCCGCCATTGAGGCAAGGGTGAGCGCGGCAAGCACCAGCCAGCGTTCACGCGGGGAGACAGGCGGCGCGGTGGTGCGGTCGAGTGCGCGTGGCGGGATGGTGTTCAGAAAAGGCACGCTCTTGAGTTTAGATGCTGAGCGGAGAGCGTGAGCGGGGAGCAGGGGAAATTTCGGAGCGGGAAATCATGAGGCTATTCACGTTGGATGAGCGCGGATTCCATGATGCGGCGGCGAAATCTGTTGCAGCACCTGACTGTCTCATTGCAGGACACAGGAGCACCAGAGTCACGCCCTGTCGTAATCTGGCGCACAAGAGCCTGTGGCCTTATGATCGGCAACAGATGCGAAACCTTTAGGGGTTTTCGCAAAAAAATGCGAGGTGCGCCATGTCCGTTTCCCTTCCACAATGTGACTCGATGGAGATCAGCCCGCGCTTTCGCAAGACTGTGGAAGAGCGCATTGCGCGGCTGGAGCGCGATGCGGCCACGGATGAGCTGAATCTGGTTCATCTTTTCCACGAAGACCATCTGCGTCGTCATCGCAAGCTGATTGCGATCCAGCGAGCGGAAGCTTTGCGGATGCGACTGTTTCTGGATCGCTCGCGAACGCGCTTGCCTCGTCCGCTGGTGGAGTTGTAACGAGCCTTGCGTCCTGGCCGGTCTGGCGGCAGTGGAAATTGCGCTTGACAGCACTTTTTGCGGGGCAGTGTACAGGCTTTTCCGTCACTTCTGCACATGCTTTCCTCAGCCTTGCCCGCGCCTAACTTGTTGTGACTATGCATCCTGTCCTGTTTTCCCTGAATTGCACCGTTACTGCCGCCCCGCTTTCGCCCATTTTTCCCCATTGCGCAGCCGCGCCACTCCCCGTACTCTCGGTAAACGTTGCTGCTTCACGTTGGTGGTTTGCACTGTGAGATTCACTGCTTTTGCCCACCGGGGCAAGCTGGAGTGAACCGCAGATGCTGGCTCCTACGCTGATCCCAACCGGAAACTTTGCATCGCTTCGGCGATGCCGCTCGCAAACGCGTTCACGGCGCGTACAGGAGATCCCTGCTCGCTTGTGAGTGGTGCGACCGAATTGCAAAACAAGATCACGAAAGGAACCAACCCAGTCCATGCGTCCTCGAAAAGTTATCCTCTGCATCGACTCCAGTGAACGTGCCCTGGCGGTGCGCAGTTTTTTGTTGGAAACCCGCGGCTTTCGCGCAATCACGGCTTGCAGCAGTCAGCAGGCGGTGGAGATACTCTCCACACAGCATGTGGATCTTGTCGTAGCGGAGTTGCGGCTGCCGCAACTGGACGGCAATACGCTGATCGGCCAGCTCAAGCAATGGATGCCGGAGCTTCCGATGATCCTGACGAGCGAGAGTGTGCGCGTCGGCGAACGGCCACACCAGGCCGACGCCTTCCTGGGCAAAGGAAACGCGTCTCCGGCGGAGTTGATTGAGCGCATACGCGTGATGAGCGCGCGCAAACGTGGCCCGAAAAAAGCTGCTCCGGCAATCTCATCGCAGGGTTCGACGCAGATGCGTATTCCCGGCTTTCCGGTGGCTCATGCTTCGTGAGGGATGTGGCGAATGCCTGGGGGCGGGATGGCTACAGCCCTCGGTCACGTTACCATCGGAGTATGCACGGAACTCTGTTTCTCATTGAATTTGATCATTCTGTATGAATTTTTCAACCATCGTCGATCTAGCTTCCAGCACGGCGGAAGCCACCGTGCTAGTGCTGGCGACGCTGTTTCCCATCGTCAACCCGATAGGCAGCGCGGCGGTTTTTTTGTCCATGGTGGATACGCTGGACGCATCGTTGCAGAAGCGCCTGGTCTCGCGGATCACGTTTTACAGTTTCTGCCTGCTGGTTGTCTCGATGATTATCGGGGGCAAGATTCTCTCGTTTTTTGGTATCTCGCTGTATGCGGTGCAGATTGGCGGCGGCCTGGTGGTGGCCTCGAGCGGCTGGCAACTGCTGACTAAAGACGGACAGAAAGATCGACCGGCGACACCCAATCCGGATGAGGTACTGGCACAGGCATTTTTCCCGTATACGTTGCCGATCACGGTAGGTCCGGGATCGATCTCGGTGGCGATTGCCCTGGGCGCGCATCTGCCCTCGCAACTGCACGCTGCGAACTTCTTTTCGCCGATGGTGCTGATCGCTTCAATTTTGGGGTCCGGGCTGGTGTGCGGGCTAGTCTACATCTGCTATCGCTGGGCGCGCAACGCGGCGCACTTGCTGGGAGGAACGGGAACGGTGGTGCTGATGCGCCTGTCGTCGTTCATTCTGTTTTGCATCGGTGTGCAGATTCTGGCGACGGGATTGCGAAGCTTTATCCACACGATTCATCTGCACTGACGGCGTCGCGCTGCGCCCTCATCTGAACTCTCATCCGGACCCTGCGCGTGCTCAGGCAGGATCGTCGAGCATCTGCCGCACGACATCGGCTGCCGAGTAGTGGCTGCGGCCTGGCTTAAGAAAGCGGGCGACCTGGTAGATGCCGTCGCCAGCGGTGATGAGCGGCATCTCTGCGGATTTTTCGCTGCGAAGCTGAGCCAGACCGATGTTAGCCAGCAGTGCGTTGCAGAGGCATTTGCGCCCCTCGGTCTCGCTGGCCCGGCCACCCTTGGCGATGTATGCTGCGACCGGCTCGGCGGAGCACCGATAACCGATCCGTCCCGCGCTGCCGGAGCCTTCGGCGTCAGCAATCCAGTAAGGCTCGCGCAGAAAGCCCAGATCGCAAACGCGCTCGCGCGCCTGATATGTCAGCGGATCGGAGAGGGTGTTGGCCAGTTGGACGACCTTGAACGGAAAGCCAGTGGGCGATGCCAGAGGATCCGTGAAGACCTGAGCCTGATGATCGAGAATCTGCTGGATAACAGCCGCCTTCAGTGCGGGATCGAGACCGGATTCCTCGGCAAATTCGAAGGCTGTTCCCACCTGCACCCCGGTTGCGCCCAGATCGAGGGCCTCGCGCAATCGTGCTGCACTGGCGTAGTTGCCAGCCAGCCAGAAAGGGACATCCAACGCGCGTAACTCGGCAAAATCCACTTGATCTCGTTCTCCGTAGAGTGGCTCGCCAGCCGCGGTTCGCAGCGGCTTTCCGCGTGGCGGCGCATTGTGTCCTCCGGCGCGATGCGTCTCCATCACGAGACCATCAACGCGCCCATTGGAGCGGCGCAGCATGGTGGTGGCCAGTGTGTTTGAAGAGACGATGGCGAGAAACTTCGGGCGTTTGAGTGTGGGCAGTTCGCCCTCGGCAAAATCCTGGGGATTGAAGCGCAACTGCACCTCGGCGGGCGCGCCGGTGACGCTGAGCCGGTATTCCGCAGGCTCATGCACGGCGAGCCGGTCGAGGACGCCGGGAATATGCAGCGGAATTCCCGCGCCCATGAGAACATATCCCACACCAGCCAGCATGGCGCCGTAAAGCGACGGCAAGTGCACGGTCTGCACTTTTTCCAGCAGGTTAATTCCGACCTCGTGGCTATGGTCCAGACGAGCCAGCGCTACCTCGACAAAGTTGCTCACGATGCACAACTCGATGAGCTTTCGTGCATCGATCTGCGTGTGCATGGGGGTTGTGCGATACGGCTGCCGGGGAGCCTTGCCGCCAGGCACAAAGTACTCTTCCCAGACCCGGCGCGCCATCGCCGGAAAGGGAAACATCTCCATCCCGCGCCGCATGGCGCCATCGGGGTCGCCGGCGCCCAGCCGACGGATGAATATCTGGTCGATGGCGGTGCTGGAGACGATGCCGAGTTGCCCTAGCCGCGCGACTGCCTGCGCGAGTCGCCAGTTGGAGACGCCAGCGCCCATGCCGCCCTGGAGGATGCGGGGAAGATGCTTCATGCGTATGAGCGTTTCATGAAATGGGAACATGAGCCTGTGACGGCCAGCATAGGTGTATGTTCATCGAATGCCATCGAGCTGGCCGTATACTTCTGTTAACTTTGGGAACCGCACAAAGGAGAACGCATGCCCGCTCTTCGCTTCCTCACCTGGCTGCTGGTGTTGGCTTCGAGCCTTTGTTGCGCTGAGGCGCAGGCGCTTCACGTCGGCGATGCATTCCCTGCCGTGAGCGCGAAGTCGCTGAGTGGAGGTGTGCTGGTCATTCCGGACGGCCATCCGACGGTGGTCATCCTCGGTTTTACGCAGGCTGCGGGAAAGGACGCCTCGCAGTGGACGGCGCGTACGGAGCGCGACTTTCCTGCTCTTGTCGTGGATGATCTGATCTTTCTCGATTCGGCGCCTGGCTTTATGCGCAGCATGATTGCCGCGGGGATTCGCCACGGCATGACGCCGGCGCGTCAGGCACACTCGATCGTATTGGACCACGACGGTTCGCTTTGGAAACAGAGGCTGAGCGGTGGATTTCCCGGCGTCGATCTCAGCCATGCGGTTGCGGTCGCGCTGGATGCGACCGGGCATATTCGGGCCGTGGGCTACGGTGCGGTCACCGACGGCAATTATGCAGCGTTTCGCACGGCCCTTGAGAAGCTCCCTTGAGAAGCTCTGCCGATAAATAGGCTGCCGATAAGATGGATGCCGCAAGGCGAGCTGCGGATCAGGACGTGTGCGATGGCATCCCCT
>JAJZCP010000096.1 GCA_021846065.1 Acidobacteriota bacterium | reverse complement strand
GAGATTGCGCCTCCAGCGTGTTATAAAACGCCACATCCGTCGTCAACACAATCTCATCCAGCGTCGCGATGGACGTCGAAGAAGCTGCCTTGGCTTGCAGTGCGGAGGTCGCCACCAGGTTGTTCGTATGCCCGAAGTCATAGATCAACTGCGTCAGTTGCACGCCCGCGCCCATGTGGTTCAACATGCGCGAGGAGTCCAGCGTGCCCGACGAGATGCGCGAGGCCTGCTCGGCCGCCACGCCCGTCGCATTCACCGCCAGCGTCGGCAACAGCGCCGAACGCGACTCACGCACAACCTGGTTCTGCGCCAGCGCCAGCAGCTTGTACTGGCTGATGCGCGGATTGTTCTGGATGGCAAGCTGCTCGGCCTGTTTCCGCGTCAACGTCTTGCCCAGCGGACCGTTCACCTGCGAGGCTCGCTTCTCCGAAGCGGCGTCAAAGGTGGTGGCTGCCTGTTCGGCCTGGGCCTGCGCGTTCTGCAGAGCCTGGCTGATCGCCTGGCCCTGCGGAGCAGGCGGCAGCGGAGCCATCTCCTGCTGCGCCTGCATCCCCGGTTGCAGCATCAGCACAGCCGTCAGCAGGAACGAAAGTTGCTTAGTCATGCGAAACCTCCGTGCCGCTGGCTGCGGCCGCTGCTTCCAGCGCTTCCTCTTTCCGGTGCATCAGGTAATACGCTGACGGCACCAGAAACACGGTGACCGTTCCGGAGACCGTCAGCCCGCCCAGAATCGCGCGCGCCAGCGGAGCATACTGTTCGCTGCCCGGCTCCAGCGCCAGAGCCATCGGAATCAGTCCCAGAACCGTCGCCATCGTCGTCATCAGAATCGGACGCAGACGAACCTTGCAGGCCTCCGCCAGCGCAATCTTCAGCGGACGCCCCAACCCGCGCAGCGTGCCCACGAACTCCACAATCAGAATGCTGTCCGAGACCACGATGCCCGTCATCATCACCACTCCCATCAGCGACATCACGTTCAGCGTCGTGTGTGTCAACAGCAGGAAGAGGATCACCCCCGACATTCCCGGCGGAATCGCCAGCAGGATAATGAACGGATCGGAGAACGAGGCAAACTGCGCCATCAGGATCAGGTAGACCAGCACAATCGCAAGCACCAGTCCGATCGCGAAGCTGCCAAAAACCTCGTTCATATCCGTCACCGCGCCGGCCACCTGCACCGTCACGCCGCGCGGCGCCGGCATCTTCGCCAGAATCTTCTTCACCTGGTCGTTGATCACCGTCAGATTCTCGCTCTTCGGCTGAATGTACACATCATAGCTGCGGCGAAGCTGGTAGTGATCCACTTCCGTCGGCGTCTCGATCGGAACGATGTTGGCAATCGACTCCAGCGGCGCGTAGCTCTTGTTGTCCCGCGCGCGCAGCGGAATATCCTTGAAGTCCTTCATCGTCTTGATCTGGTCATTGTGATACTGAACGCCCAGGAAGTAGTTGTTGCCCGTCTTCGGATCCACCCAGAACGTCGGCGCAATCTGTGAGTCCGACGTCAACGCCGTAATCACGTTGTCCACCGCATCCTCGACCGAGATATTTTCCAGGCCCGCCTGTTCGCGGTTGATGTCCAGCCGCAGACCCGGGTAGCTCAGATCCTGCGGAATCAGCACATCGTTCACCGTATCCAGCTTGCGCACTCGTGCCGCCACCCGCGTCGCATACTGGAAGCCCGACTCCAGGTCGCCGCTGCCCACGCGAATATCGATCGGCGCCGGCTTGCCCTGGTTCACCACTGAATCCACCAGTCCGCCCGTCTGGAAGTAGACGCCGATCTCCGGAAAATCCCGCCGGAAGCGCTCACGCACGCGCTGCATATACACGAAGCTGCTGATCTTGTGATCCTCTTGCAGGCTCACCTGAATGAAGCCCGTGTGCATGGCGGAGTTCGGCGTATAGATCGACGACAAATCCGGCGTCACGCCGATATTCGTCACGATCATGTTCATGTCCTCTTTGGTCACAATGTGGCGAATGTCGTTCTCCATCATCGCCGCATACTCGTCGGTCACCTCCAGGCGCGTGCCCGGAGGAGCCTTGAAGTTGATCACGAACTGACCTGGATCGGTGCGCGGAAAGAACGCCTTGCCCAAAACCGGGAACAGCCCGAAGCTGACCACCACAAAGGTGGAAAACGCCAGCACCACCAGCACCGGTCGATCCAGACAAACCACAATCGCCTTGTCATAGGCATGTTGCAGTCGGTCGAACTGCGCGTTGAAACCCTTCACAATTCGCTGGAAGAGACTGATCTTCTTCCCCGCGTTGTGGTGGTGGATCGAGTGCTCGGTCTCGGCCAGACCCTCCTCGGCCTCTTCGGCGTTGTGCGCGTGATGGCCGACGTCCTTGATGAACGTCGCGCAGAACAGCGGCACCACCGTCATCGCCACCACATAGGAGGCCAGCAGAGCCAGAACCACCGCCAGCGCCAGCGCCGTGAACAGGTATTTGCTGATGCCCACCAGCAGGATCACCGGGAAGAAGACGATGCTCGTACTCGCCGTCGCCGCCAGCACCGCAAGCTGCACTTCCTTGCCGCCGTTCACCGCCGCATCCCGCGGACTCTCCCCCAGCTCCATGTGCCGGAAGATGTTTTCCAACACCACCACCGAGTTGTCGATCAGTCGAGACAGCGCCAGCGCAATGCCGCCCAGCACCATCGTGTTGATCGTGCTCCCCCCCAGGTTCAGCGCAATGAACGCCGTCAACGCCGAGATCGGAATCGACAGCATCACCGAGATCGTCGCGCGGAAGTTGCCCAGGAACAGCAGAATCATGATCGCCGTCAGCAGCAGCCCGATCGTGCCTTCGTTGATCACGTTCTTCACGGCAATCTTCACAAACACCGACTGGTCAAAGACCACCGCCGTCTTCAACTGCTCCGGCACGTCCAGCAGATGCTGGATCGCCACGCGAATGCCGCTCACGATCGAGATCGTATTCGAGTCGCCACCCTGCTTGAAGATCGGAATGTAGACCGAGTGCTCGCCGTCCACGCGAACGATGTTGTACTGCAACGCGCCCGTATCTTTCGCCTCGCCGATATCGCGCACACGCACCACCGACTTCACCGTCGAGGTCATATCGCTCTTCACCGGCATGTCGTTCATGCGATGTACGATATCTTCCTGGCTGTTGGCGTATACGTTGTAATCCAGCGTGCCGATGCGCACATCGCCCGCCGGCAGAATCAGGTTCGTCGCGTTGATCGCCTTCACCACGTCCATCACGGACATTTCGTGCGCTTCCAGCTTCAGCGGATCCACAAAAATCTGAATCTGACGATACGTTCCGCCATACGGCTGCGGCACCGATGCACCCGGCACGTTCGCCACCTGGTTGCGCACCTCGAACTGCGCCAGATCCTTCAGTTGCACCTCGTTCAGCCCCTTGCCTTCCAGCGTAATCAGACACACCGGCAGGTTCGAAGCGTCAAACGGCAGCACCACCGGCGGAAGCGTTCCCGGCGGCAGACGCCGCAAATCCGCCAGCGCCAGCCCGGAGATGCTGCTCACCGCCGCATTCGGATCCGTGCCCGGCTGAAAGTAAACCTTGATCAGGCTCACGCCCGTCAGCGAACGCGATTCGATGTGCTCAATGTTGCTGCCCAGCGTAAAGAATCGCTCATACGTATCGGTGATGTCGGCTTCCATCTGCTCCGGCGGCATGCCGGCATAGAACGTGGCCACCACGACGACTGGAATGTTGACTTCAGGAAAAAGATCGACCGGCATTCTGGCGACCGTGGTGATTCCCACCACCACGATCATCAGACAGAACATCAGGATGAAAAACGGATAGCGAATGGCAAAGGAGGACATTTATTTGCCTTCCTCCTGAGCCGCGGTCGGAATGAAGGCAGGTCGAGGATCGATCAAGTCGCCATCGCGATAGTTATCCTGCCCCGAGGCAATCACCTTTTCCCCGGCCTTCAGCCCGCCGTCGATGATCTCCGTCCTGTTCGGCGTCTGGATGCCCAGCTTCACAATCCGCTTCTCCACGTGGTTCGTCGCGTCCAGCACCAGAATGTAGTAGCTGTTGCCCGACGTCACCACCGCCTGCGCAGGAACGTACACCGCGTCATGCTTCGTCTTCAGATAAAACGTCGTCTCGGCATACATGCCCGTCGTCAGCGTCAGCTTCGGATTCGGCACGTCCACCTCGGTCAGCATGGTGCGCGTCGAAGGATCCAGCGCGCGCGTAAACCGGATGATCTTGCCCGGGAAAACCTCGCCCGTCGCATCCACATGCACGTCCACCTTCCCGCCAATGTTGATGTACGGCACGTCTCCTTCCGGCACCGGCATCCGCAGTCGCAGCAGGTCGCTTTGCGCCACCTTCACCACCGGCATCGACTCCGTCCCCGTGCTGGTTCCGTTCGAGCTGGTTCCAGCCGGCACCAATGCGCCGGTATCCGCATAGCGGAAGGTCACCACCCCGTTGTACGGCGAAACGATATCGGTATACGCATACAGCGCGTTCACGCGATCTTCATTCGACCGCGCCAGGCTCAACTGCTGCTCCGCCGCTTCATACGCAGCCTTGGCCACGTCGATCTTCGCCGCCGCTTCCAGGTCCCGCGCCTGATAGTCGTCGATCTCCTGCTGCGCAATCAATCCCGGACGCTCCTTGGCCGCCTCCGCCAGACGCGTGTAGTTCAGGTGAATCGCGCGATACGCCGCATCCGCGTGCGCCACTTCATCCTGCTCGCGGACCACCTGCGCCTGCGCATGCTGCACCGCGGCCTTGGTCTCCGCCAACTGGTCGCGCAACTCCGGCACTTCCAGCTTCGCCATCACCTCGTTCGTATGCACAATGTCCCCGATATCCACCTTGATCCAGCGCACATAACCGGAAATCTTGGCATGCACATCCACGTTCTGATAGGGGATAAACTGACCCGCAACCTGGAGCTGCGCCGTCAGGTCGCCCTGTTGCGCCACCGCAACCGGAGCCGTCAGCGCCTTTTCAGGCCCTTCAGCCGGTTTGCGGCTGCGAATCACAACCACGACAACAATCGCCACCACAATCAGCAGCACAATCCAGAAAGAACGCTTGCGAAGCACGTGTCCACCTTTCAAAAGCGGGAATCAAAATTTTTGTGAGTACCAGTCTTGCGAGTACCAGTCTTGCGAGTACCGGAGGACCGGAAGCGGAATCGACCGTCCTGAACCAGGCTGCGAACTCCACTCCGCCAGAATATCTAAACCGCCGAAGGCGGCGGCGGACGCGGCAGGCCGTCGCAATGCCCCGCTCTGCGCACCACCGGGAATCGCTCCACGCGGGCAACCGAGTCAACCTCTGTCGTCGCGGTCCGGTCCGCCCACCCCGCGGGCAGCTCCGTCCATCCAGATGCAAACGAGGCAACCTGCCCGGTTCGCAGCCGCAGCGCCCCACGACGCTCCAGACTGCGGCGTTCCAGACTGCTGCCTTTCGGGCCAATGCCCTCCAGACTCGTACGCTCCAGACTCGTACGCTCCAGACTCGTACGCTCCAGGCAGGCGCGATGCGCCAGCAAACGCGCCTGCGGAATCGCATGCTGCACCACGCGCTGCGTCGAGTAGAGCGAGGCCTTGTAGCCCACGCCCCAGGCCACCACCGCAAGCGCCAGCAGAACTGCAACCGCACGCAGGGTGCGTGAGCCGCTGGCTTTTCCTTCGGTCGTGATCCTCATCATGCCGCTTTCATCCTGCACTCTACTCATCTTCATCGTTGAACGACGCTCACAGGGCCTGCGTTCTTCACTCACCCAGCCACATGTCTGCTGCGTCCTGCTGCTCTGCATCGGGAAGCTGCGGTCGCCGCACACTCCACAGTGACCGGAGCCTGCGACGCAAACCGCTTTTGTTTTGCTGATGAATCCGATGCCGGTGCCTGAAAAAGCGTTGCATCGATGTGGGCAAATTCACGACAGCGTCATCCAGCTCCGCAGAAATTCTCCGCGAATCCCGCAAACGCCCCCGGCTGGGCCGTACTGCCCGGCAATCTTCCGCCTGCCTCCCGCCAGACTCCCGCCAGCGACTCCACGCCGATTCTTGGTTGGCCTTCCCACAGGAAATCTGCCCTCGTTTTTGCCCTCGCCCTCGCCCTCGCCCTTGCTGTTGCTTTTTTGGTTGTCATTCCCGAAGGGAATCTGCTGTTGTTCTTGCTGTTGCCCTTGCCCTTGCAGTTGCAGTTGCTGTTGCTCTTTTGGTTGTCATTCCCGAAGGGAATCTGCTGTTGTTCTTGCTGTTGCCCTTGCCCTTGCCCTTGCAGTTGCTCTTCTTGTTGTCATTCCCGAAGGGAATCTGCTGTTGCTCTTGCTGTTTGGGTTGGCCTTCCCACAGGGAATCTGCTGCGGCACTCTTCGCCTCTCTTCCGGGCTACTCCACGCCAAGATCGGCCAGTTGTTTCCGATTCGTCTCATCGATCGTCAA
>JAJZCP010000095.1 GCA_021846065.1 Acidobacteriota bacterium | reverse complement strand
ATGCCGCAGTGATGAATGTCGATGACGACGTCTCCGGGCCGCGGTTCGCGGCGGTCAAACGTGTACGGCGTCAGCGGTGCTTTGACAGTGTTGGCGGCATAACCCTTTACAGTGGACATTTCATAACTCCTCGCAATTTTTTCTGCTGGTGCAAAATATCGTTCGTCATTCTGAGCGAAGCGAAGAATCCAGGCATTGAGTTTTCCCTGCAGGACATAGGTCCTTTGCTACGCTCAGGATGACAATCCGCGATGCACAGGCACTTTCTGCCAATGAAAAAATTCTCTAGTTAGAATCTTCCGGCGGCGCGGACGATTCCGCCAGAATTTCGCGCGCCGCTTCACGATCGACGCCGCGCACCCGTACCCGGATTCCCAGCGGCCCCGGAGCCATCCCACCGATCATGCGATGGAAGTTTTCTGCGTCAATCGTCGCTGCTATTCCAAAAGACCCCAGCAGACTCACACACATCTGGGCCTCCGTCAGCGTCGTACATTCGGCGACGATCTCAGGACGCAACAAATCCTGGGATTCCTCATCATGTTTCGCACTTCCGTTCGGCAGCCCATCGTGCATTTACACGCCCTTCTTCATCGGTTCCCAGATGAATTTATGAATCTGCAGGCTCAGACGCGCGGGGAGCCCGTCGGTCAACATCCACTCCACCAGCAGCCGCGGATTGAGCTGACAGTTCTCCGCCGTCCGCTCCGCCACAGGATGCTTGCGGAATGCAGGCGACAGCAACACCTGGCCACAACGGTCGGCGAGCGCATGTTGCCGGATAAACTCCCGTGCAAACTCATAGTCCGCCCGGTCCGCGATGACAAACTTCACCTCATCCCGCCTCGTCAGCGTCTCGAGGTTTTCCGTGCGGAACGTGTTGCCTTCGCCGGAGCCAGGACACTTTACGTCCACAATCTTGTGCACCGCTACGGGAACATCCGCCAGCGGCTGCTCACCGCTAGTCTCGAGCATCAGCTCATAGCCCTCGGCCAGGAGTCTCTCCATCAGGGGCAGCAACTCCCGGCGCTGCAACATGGGCTCGCCGCCGGTAAACTCCACCAGCCGGATCGGCGCCAGTTCTGTAATCCGCTGCCCGATCGACTCGAGCGAAAATTTCTGGCCGCCGGTAAACGTATACTCCGAATCGCACCAGGAGCAGCGCAGGTTGCACCCCGCCAGCCGCACAAAGATGCACGGCCGGCCGGCAAAGCTCGATTCGCCCTGTACCGAGGCATACAGTTCGATCAGATGCACCGGCTTACTCGTAGTAGGTGGCGGCTGTGGTGCCGGTCTCGAAGATCGTGCAGTCCTTGACGGCAACGCGGCCCGCCGTCAACTCGTTCATCTGGCGGTTGGTCTCGTCAAAAAAATACCGCGCCAGATTTTCCGCCGACGGGTTGATCTCCGTAAAAGGCGCAATATCGTTGATCATCTGGTGGTCCAGCCGGTCGATCACCGGGCGCATCACCTGTTTCAACTGCTTAAAGTCCAGCAGCAGCCCGGCAGCATCCAGTTCCCGGCCGCGCAGCGTCACCTTCACGCGATAATTATGGCCGTGCGGGTTTTCGCACTTGCCGCGATAGTTGCGCAAAAAGTGTCCGGCGGCAAACTCCGCCTCGACAGTAACTTCGAACATGCCGCTCCCTGGCCCGCAGGACAGACGCGCGGGCCGCTGTCTTTATTGTACCGGCCAGGCGCGTGGGCTAGCGCTTCGTGCCCTCTGGTACTCACGCCCGTCTTAGAGAATTTTTCATTGGTATAAAGAGGGTGGGCATCGCGGAATGTCATCCTGAGCGTAGCAAAGGACCTTTGGATTGCAGCGAGAAGCCAATACCCGGATTCTTCGCTTCGCTCAGAATGACGGGCTTTACTCTGCAGTGGAATTCCCCTAGAAAAGGCGCATCAGCGTAAGGCGGCCGCCGTCGGAGAGAAAGATGACGACGCACATTGCGACAAACAGCAGGTCGTAGTGCCAGCCGGAATTTTTCTCGCCCCAGAAGCCGGTCTTCCATCGCGCCGCTTTCATGTAGATAGCGCCCAGCATGATCAGAATCAAGCCCAGCGCCGCCCACTGAGTCAGCACGCCGAACGCAATCCCCAGGCCGCCGAGCATCTCAGCCCAGCCCAGAAAAATGGTGAAGCCAACCGGAAGGCCCAGGCTCCGCGCCCGTTCCTGCGGAGCCTTCAAATGGCCCAGACCGCTTGTAAAGAAAACGATGGCCGCGACAACGCGCAACAGCAGAAGTCCCCAGTCCAGAAACAGCGGAGAGCCCGGAATAAGGTCATACGGCACGGTGCACCCCTCTCTGCGCTGCGAGATTTCGCCTACCGGTTTCGCTGCCGCTGCTGTTCCTCGTGCCGCCGGCTCACCTGCTCAAACAGCATTGTGACGCTCGCCACCAACGCACAGAATATGCTCAGCAGCGACAAAAACAGCGCAATCGTGCGCCACATCTGGACGACACCGGGCAGGCCGGTCGCGTGCGACCCCGGGGCCCACGACATGGCGAAGGAGATGCCGGCAAACAGCAGCAGGGCCGCAGACAAAATATAGAGATTGCGCGACATGGAAATTTCGATCCGCCTACCAGTGTACCGGCACGCAATGGATCGCTGCAGAAGTCCGCGGTCATCCTTTCAGCGAATCCCAACCATGCCGCGGGTGGACTCGATCAGCTTCCGGGAGTCGTACCCAACACCTTTCTTGAACACCAGATCGACATGCTCGACGGCAGAAATATCCTTCGCTACATCCCCTGTCACAACCACCACATCGGCCTGCTTGCCGGGCGAGATTGTGCCAATGCGGCCCTCACGGCCCAGATATTTCGCAGCATTCAGACTATAGATCTGGATGGCCTGTTCCGGCGTGAATCCCGCCTGCACCAGCAGCTCCAGATTGCGCTGATCGCCAAATCCGGGCAGAATGGCTCCGTAGCCGGTCGGGTCGCAACCCGCCATCAGCAGACCGCCCGCAGCGACAAACTCCCGCTCAAACTGCATCTCTTTTTTCAACGCCACCGGCCAGTAGGATTTGTCGGCGTGCTCCGCAATCTGCGCTCTTGTTTCGATCACGCTCGTCCATGCCTGTGGCATCATCGAGTCTTTTTCTCGCAGTAGAAATTCCATGGGCGGGCGGTTCGGTGCGAAGCTCTCAAGGATCGAAAGCGTGGAGGTGACAGCAACGTGGTGGGCCACGAGCGTATGAATCATGGCCATGACGGGCGCACTGGTCATGTCGAGTCTGGCGGACATCTCCTGTAACGGCGTTCCCATTCCCGGACACACGCCGGGCTGTTTTGCAGAGTAGAACTCAGTGTCGACCGCGATGCCATGTTCCAGATTGTCAATCCCCATGTTCGCGGCCTCCGTGAATCCAACGGAGCAGAGATGACCGGTGATCTTCTGGCCGTGAGCATGGGCGGCGTCGATGGCCGCTTTCAATTCATCCGGCGTGATGTGCTGGTAGGCTTTCCACGAGGTCATCCCTTCCGCGGCCCAGTAGTTGACCAGGCTGCGGGCATCGTCCGGCCCGCTGAGAGCATGCATTTCCAGGATGAGAGGTGGAGCGCCTTCGAGATAGGGGCCGGTTAAGTCCAGATCCGGTCCAGGCTCCAGGCCGGCATTGATGTCATGACGGATGTTGATGTCGGTATACGGCTCGCCGCTTCCGGCTGTTCGCGCCGTGGTCACTCCGGCTGCGAGATACAAGCGCGGGGCGGTGTCGGGCGATTCGCCGCCTACCATTTCATGAAGACTCTCGTTGCCCGGCTCCACGTAGAAGAGATGCTCATGCATCCCGACCAGCCCCGGATACACGGAGTGCCCCCGCAGATCCAGCACCTTTGCACCCCTGGGAATCTGCGCACCTGCGCTGGGACCGATGGAAGCAATCTTCCCGTGATCCAGCACCAGCGTCTGGTCCGGGACAGCTGCCGCTCCCGTGCCGTCGATCAACTCAACATGCGTGAGCGCGACCACCGGGCTCGAGACCGCGATATACGGCGCCAGCGCTTCTGCCGTGGCGCTGGACTGCGCCACCAGCAGTGAGGGTGCAAGCAGGAGGCAGACCCCAAGAAGACACAAGGTTTTCATGGCACCAAGGAATGCCCGAAACAGAAAAAAGTCAAGGGAATCCTGCGCCTGCAGCGCGCCCGGAAAATTACGGTCCGGCCGTCTGGCTTTGAAAAAAGTCCTGCACGTCCGCCAGCCGCTGCGTGACCCGGTACGGCGGCAGGCTCTCCAGAAACACGCGCCCATACCGCTGCCGCTGCAGCCGCGGATCGAGCAGCACCAGCACCCCGCGGTCCGTCAGCGAACGGATCAGCCGGCCAAAACCCTGCTTCAGCGCAATCACCGCGCCCGGGACCTGGTATTCGGCGAACGGATTGCCGCCCTCATCCTCAATCGCCTTCATCCGCGCCGCTACTACCGGGTCGCTGGGCACGGCAAACGGCAGTCGGTCGATGATCACGCAGCTCAACTGCTCTCCCTGCACATCCACTCCCTGCCAGAAAGATGAAGTCCCGAGCAGCACGGCATTTGGCGTCATGCGAAACTCTTCCAGCAGCGCGCGCCGTGGCGCCGTGCCCTGCAGCAGCAGCGGAAATGGCAGCCGCGCAATCAATTCCTCATGCACCTGCCGCATCTGGCTGTAGCTGGTGAACAGGCAAAACGCCCGGCCCCGGCTCGCATCCAGCACCGCGCAGATTTCTTCCACCGCCGCGCGCGTGAAACCGGCGTCGCGCGGGTCCGGCATCTTCGGCGGCAGGTAGAGCAGCGCCTGCTCGCCATAGCGGAAGTGCGACGGCACCACCAGCTCGCGTGACGAACCCAGCCCGATGCGACGCCGCATATGCTCAAAATTTCCCTGCACCGTCAGCGTTGCGGAGGTGAGAATGACCGACGGGTACGCCTCAAACAAATCCTCTTTGAGCATCGCTGCCACGTCGATGGGCGTGCCTTGCAGCCAGGTCGAGCCGCTGCCTGGATGCACCCCGCGCGCTGCCCGCCGCTCAATCCAGAACACGTACCCGCGCTCCGTAGACTCCAGCAGAAATTCGAGCTGTGCCCGCATCTCCGCCGTGCGCTTCCTGAGGCCCGCGGCTTCATCCACGCCGCGCAGCCGCTCCAATTCCCCCGTCAGCCGGTCCAGCGCATTGAGCGTAGAAAGATACAGATCGCCGGACTGTTCCAGAAACTCTGTCCGGCCGCTGAACGGGATGCGGCCCTCCGCGCCCTGTGGCTGCGGCAGACCGGCGAAAAACATCCGCGCCCGCTCGCGCAGCATCTGCGCCGCCGTGATCAGGCTCGCGGACAACGATTGCTTGGCCCGCAGTAAAGTCTCCACATCCCGCGCCAGCTCCTCAAATCGAATGCTGCTCAGCGAGATGCCGAAGTAGGACGACGCCACTTCTTCCAGCTCGTGCGCCTCGTCAAAGATGACCGCGGCCGCCTCCGGCAGGACGCCCGCATCCGGCGCGTTGCGGGCCGACTGACGCACGGCCATGTCCGCGAAGAACAGGTGATGATTCACGATGACAATATCGCTTTCGAGCGCCTTCCGCCGCATCAGCGTAATAAAACATCGCTCATAGTTCGGGCAGGACGAGCCCAGGCATGCCTCACTGCGGGCGTCCAGCCGGCTCCACAGCGGGCTGTTCTCCGGTAGCGTCGCCAGTTCGCTGCGGTCGCCGTTCTCCGTCGTCTGCTCCCACGCTTCGATGGCCTGGTACTGGCTCACCATCTCCATGCCTTGCAAAATCGGCTGATCCCGCAGCGCATATAGCTTGTGCCGGCACAGGTAGTTGCTGCGGCCTTTCATATACGTAACGTTCAGCGGCCCCAGCAGCGACTCCAGAAACGGAATGTCCTTGAAGAAAATCTGCTCCTGCAGATTGCGCGTTCCCGTGGAGATAATCACCCGTTGCCCCATGCGCAGCGCCGGCAAAAGATACGCCAGCGTCTTGCCCGTGCCCGTCCCGGCTTCGACGATCAGGTGCCGCTTCTCCGCAAGCGCGCGCTCCACGGCCCGCGCCATCTCCATCTGCCCAGGCCGGTTCTCATACGGCAGCCCGGAGCGCGAGAGCAGGCCGCCCGGCGCAAAAAACTCCTCCAGCCGCGGAATGCGGGGAGCGGCGGATTTTTCTTCAGGAGGCGCGGGCATGGGAGAGCATTCCGTCTACGGCACGAAGGACTGCTTTCTATAATAGGGAAGCGCTGCCCGCTTTCCCGAATCATGCCCAATAAAACCCCGCGCACCCGAATAACCCGAAAGTCTTCCCCCGCGCGTCCGGCACGCTCCAGCGCCGCCGTCAGCGAGGCGCTGCCTCTCATCGCCATCGCCGGCCGTCCGAACGTCGGCAAATCCACGCTCTTCAACCGCCTCACTCGCAGCCGCCGCGCCATGGTCGGGGATGAACCGGGCATTACGCGCGACCGGCTCTACGG
>JAJZCP010000094.1 GCA_021846065.1 Acidobacteriota bacterium | reverse complement strand
AGCGAGGAATAGCTGGCCGAATCGTAATCAACGTAATAAGCCGCGCGCAGGCCCAGACCGGAGTTGAGCGGCACATCGGACGGGCGGCGACCCTTCTTCGAGCGGCGTCCACGGAGCGCAGATTTGCCTCGCCTGCTGGCGCCCAGGTCGCGCAGCGGCTTGTAGTTCTTTTTCTGGACCGGCAGCAGCAGCTCCGGCAGCTTGTCACTGCGCAGCACGTTGATGCCAAAAGCGATCAGTACGACCGTCGACAGTACCGCGAGCACATCGAAGATGCGCCGCAGCCGCTTCCAGCGTTTGCGTCCTGGGTCGTAAAAGATTGGCTTGCTCATGCTTGGGAGGCTCGCTCCATTATCGCAGCAGGCGGCCAGATTTCCTGGATGAAAGAGCCACGCGCCCCTCCCGTAAACAGGGGGCCGCTGCCCGGAGCGAAACCCAGGCCCAGCCCGGCAGCCGCTGGTATTCTGCAACCCGATGCCAGGATTTCTGCGATCCGCAAAGCGACACGTCTTCTTCGCCCTGCTGACAGGGCTGCTGCTGCGGCTCTGGTTCCTGCGCAGCTATCCTGTGATCGACGGCGATACGCTGGTCTACGCCGACATTGCCTATAACTGGTTTGCGCATGGTATCTACGGCATCACGCGCCCGTGGGGCATTCAGCCGACGCTGATCCGGCTACCCGGCTATCCACTGTTTCTTGCGGCCTGCTTCGGCATTTTTGGCGCCGGACGGTGGACGGCCGTGCTGCTGGTACAGACGGTCATGGACCTGGCTGCATGTCTGCTTGTCGCCAGCTTTGCCGCCCGCGCCATTTCGCGCCGGGCCGGCATCGCGGCGCTCTTTCTGGCCACACTCTGCCCTTTCACGGCGAATTATGTCGCACTGCCACTGACCGAGACGCCGACAATCTTCTGCATCGCGCTGGGACTCTACGCGCTGCTTCGATACACCGAAGCACCAAGCGTCGGACGCTGGTTCTGGACGCTCGCCTTCGCCATATCGTGGTGTGCCCTGCTGCGGCCAGACGGCGCGCTGCTCGGCGTGGTACTGCTGCCCGCCATGATTCTTTACGACGGCCACGTGGAGCTCCGCCAGCGTGCGGGGCTGGCTGTTCTGTGCGCTGCCATCACGCTGCTGCCGTTTGTCGCCTGGATGGCGCGCAACGCGCACACCTTCCACGTCTTTGAACCCCTGGCGCCCCGCTACGCCAACGATCCTGGCGAGTTTACCCCGCGGGGCTGGGTGCGCTGGATCCGTACCTGGTGCGTGGAGTACACCTCTACGGCCGAGGTTTATTGGAACGTGAGCGGCGATCCGATTGACCCTGCAGCCCTGCCTGCCCGAGCCTGGGGCCACGGCTCGCAGGCGGCGGAGACGCGCGCGCTGATCGGCGCTTATAACCGGACGCAAACGATGACGCCAGCCCTGAGCCGCGCCTTTGGGCATCTGGCCGACGAGCGCATCGCGGCGCACCCTTTGCGCTATTGGGTCGCGCTTCCCCTGGCGCGGCTGGCGGATATGTGGCTGCGGCCCCGCACAGCGCAGCTATGGATTGAACTGCGCTGGTGGCAATACGACCGCCATCACGCGGAGACAATTTTCAGTTGGGCTTATGCCGCAGTCAATCTTCTGTACCTGCTGCTGGCGCTGTGGGGGCTACGGCAGCGCGTACCGTTCCGCGGCATGATGATCGCGTATGTTCTGCTGCGCTGCGCGCTTCTGCTTACCATTGAGGCACCCGAGGATCGTTACACGCTCGAGTGCTTTCCGATGATCTTTATTCTGGCCGGCACAGCGATTGCCGCACGATGGCCCGGCAGAAGCCTGCCGTCCATCGCAGCCGCACCATCCCAGCCCAGCGTGTAGAGCAGACTACTTCTGTACCGTCTGGGTTTTCGAGTCGGTCTTGATGTGAAAGACGCCACCGGAGATCTTCTTGTTGTATTGAATCTTCCGGTAGTAGGCGGTTCGGTAGTCCCCGGATGGCTCAAACAAAATCTGCTTGAGAGAGATGGCCCGCTGCGGGTCGACCCAGATGGTCACATGCGAGAAGTTCTGCCGCACGGCAGCCGACTTGCTGACCAGATCCAGCTTGGCCGTCTGAATGCCGTCGATGGTCTCTGTTCCCTGATAAGTAATGTCCCAGTTCTTCTTCAGGTCGCTGCCGCTGCCGCCAAAGCCCAGCGTCAGATAGCTCTCATACTGCGCCTGCTTGCCGGCGGCATGGATCACGGTCATCTGGTTGATGTCCGGCTGATAGAACTTCAGCAGACCATCTTTGAAGACGATGTATTTCTTCGCCGGCTGGCCATCGTAGGTCAGGAGGTCGGCGGCCATGCGGGTATTCGCGCCGGAACGCTCAAAGTAGATGACGCCGGTCTGCGTGTCGGTGCTGCTGACGACACGCTCAAACTGGTCCCACTGAAAATTGGCCTTTGCCGAGCGGAACTTCGCAGCCGCGGCGTCCATCTGCTCCAGCACCTTGTCCAGTTGCGGGTTTGGCGTGCTTTGAGAAATTCCCGGCACGCTCATCCCAACCGCCATTACCGCCGCCACTCCCAGAATCCACCGCTTCATCCTGCTCCTTTTCACCGATGCGCCCATACGCGATAGGCGATAACTTTTTTTCCGTCTGGACCTTTCACCGGCTCGCACCGGTCAATGGTTACGTCGCCGGAGATGGGCGCGATGATCGATCGCAGCTTCATCTGCAGGTTTCCGTTTCCATGCATGGCGTCCAGGGTCGCAGCATCCACCTGATACATCAGCCCGGCGTGGCCATCGTTCTTGACCAGTATCTGGCTGGGTGGCAGGGTGCGCTCCACCGGCCGGTCATGGTACGGAATCACGTGCGGAGACACGAAGATGAACAGCAGAATCAGCGTAACCATCACGTCGTAGTGCACGCTGCCCCGCTGATAGGTCCAGAAAAAATAGCTGCGTAGTATCCGCTTCATCGCCGGATCACCGTTTCGCCGCCCATATACGGCTGTAGCGCTACAGGAATTTGGATGCTGCCGTCCGCCTGCTGGTAATTTTCCATAATCGCGAGCCACGTGCGGCCAATTGCCAGCCCGCTGCCATTCAGTGTGTGCACAAACTCCGGCTTCTTGCTGCTGGCCGCGCGGTACCGGATGTTGGCGCGCCGCGCCTGAAAACTTTCAAAATTCGAGCAGGAGGAGATCTCCCGAAACGTGTTCTGCCCCGGCAGCCAGACCTCCAGATCGTAGGTTTTCGCCGCCGAAAATCCCATGTCGCCGGTGCACAGCGACATTACACGATATGGCAATCCTAGAGTCTGCAGGATAGCCTCCGCATGGCCGGTCAGCGCCTCGTGCTCAGCATCGGAGTTCTCCGGCTGCACAAACTTCACCAGTTCAACTTTCTGAAACTGATGCTGGCGGATGAGGCCGCGCACGTCCTTGCCGTGCGAGCCCGCCTCTGCCCGAAAACATGGCGTATATGCGGTGAGCGAGATGGGCAACTGCTTCTCGTCCAGAATTTCATCGCGGAAGAGATTCGTCACCGGCACTTCTGCTGTCGGGATCAGCCAGTGGTCACTGCCTTCGCAGCGAAACAAATCGTCGGCAAACTTGGGTAGCTGGCCGGTGCCAAACAACGACGCCTCATTCACCAGGACCGGCGGCAGCACTTCGCGATAGCCGTGCTGTCGGGTGTGCATGTCCAGCATCAGGTTCGCGAGCGCGCGCTCCAGCCGTGCGCCGGCGTCCCAGTAAACGGCAAATCGCGCGCCGGAGATTTTCGCGGCCCGCTCAAAGTCAAGAATGCCGAGCGCCTCGCCCAGCTCCCAGTGCGGCTTGGGCGTGAAGTCGAACGCACGCGGCGCGCCCCAGCGGTGCAGCTCCACGTTGTCATCCGCATCCGCACCCGCAGGCACGCCAGCGGCCGGCAGGTTCGGCACCTGCTGCAAAACGGCCTGCATGCGCTGCTCGGCCGCGCTCACCTGTTCGGCGTAGTGCTCCAGCTCGCTCTTCATGCTGCGGACGCGCTCCATCCGCTCGCTGGTGTCTTCGCCCTTCTGCCGAGCTGCGGCAACCTCTGCCGAGATGCGGTTGCGTTCGGCCTGCAGCGCCTCCGACTGCGCAATGGCGGCGCGGCGCTCGCGGTCGAGCGCGTCAAAACCATCGAGCGCGGCAGCCGCGGCTTCTCCGCGTAACGCCAGCCGTTCCTTTACCTGGGCAAGGTTTGCCCGCACATACGCGACATCGAGCATAAACGCTTATTTTACCGGAGAAGACCGGGCGGCAGGCCGACCTCCACAACCAACGGACAGTGCCCTGCGCGGCGGGGTTGCGCTTGCATGCAAAAACGCATTCCCACGCAAGCTGCGCTTGCATGGGAGCATCGTCAGACCATGCCGACGACCCTGGCTTTTCTTGCTGTCATTCCCGAAGGGAATCTGCTGTTACCGGCCGTGCCATTCCAACACTTTTGTTTGCGTCGGAGAGACAGCACTCCCACGCAAGCTGCGCTTGCATGGGGCACCTTCAACAACAGGCTGGTAACTTGGCTTTTCTTGCTGTCATTCCCGAAGGGAATCTGCTGTGCAACAGGCTGTCAGTTGCCCATCGACTTGAAGTTCACCGTGCGGCTTTCGACGGTCTCATCGGCGGACTTTTCATCCCCAGCCGCCGGATGGTGCGTGTAGAGCGTGCCATGCAGCACATAGTAGCCATCGCTGTCGCGGGTCTGGGCGTCGGCATCACCGCGGAAGATCGTGCCGTCAAACGAATACCAGACGCCATGCACGACGCGCGTCTGAAATTGAATACGGCTGCCAGCGAGGGATGCCTTATCGAAGAAATAGGTGAGCGGCGTGTCGGAATCGGTCTCGGCATCGCCCATCCGGGTGATGTACCCGGTGATCCTGCCATGCTCCCGATCGATCTCGATGGACTCATTCAAATGGTCGAAGTGATACGTGCCCCAGACATCGTGCGGCAGCGTGTCGGCGTTGCCATCCGAGGGGGACGCATTTTGCGCCTGGTCCGCTGCGGTTCCCTGCCGGTTGCGCAGCACGGCGCGGCTGCCTTGCTGTGCGGCAGCGCACCCGGCGAGCAGGAGAAAACATCCGGCAACTGCTGCAATGCGCTGCGTTCGCCACGGCATCGTCCCATCTCCCGCGCTCAAACCGGCTGTTCGTCATCGCCCGGCAGCGCCTTGCCCCGCCGCACTTCGCGCGGCTTGGCCATCACATCCAATCGCATCAGAATCTTTCTCGCCAGCCCGGTCAAGGGCAATTCGCTCAGCTTCCGCTCCGGAAACCATTTGCGCACCGCCCCCGGCGTGGCGGCAGGCCCGTTCTGCCCGTCGGCCGCAAATACTGAGACGTAATAATTGGAGGTCGTGATGGCATGACGGACGTGAAGAATTGGCTGCTGTTCGGGCGGTGGCTCGGGAATCTCCGGCAGCTCCCACATCCCCGGCATCAGCGCCGCGTCGTCCGGCCGACGGACCAGCAGCACCGCAACGCGGCTGGTCTGTCCGCGAAACGGACGGCGCCAGAGCAGATAGCTGGCCTGGCGGCTGACGATCTGGGTGCGCGGCCGCGGCGTATGCTCCCCGCGCGTGCGGCAAAAAACATAAACCGGGCAGACCGTACAGAGCGGAGTACGTGGCAGGCAGATGGTCGCGCCCAGCTCCATCATGGCCTGGTTGAATGCCCCCGGCGACTCAGGGTCCAGCAGCTCGTCCGCCCGCGCCTGCAGCGTCCCAGCCGTGGGCCGTTGCCCACCGGCATCCAGGTCCAGCAGCCGGATCAGGACGCGCTCCACATTGCCATCGACAACCGCAATCGGCTCCCCGTAAGCGATGCTGGCGATGGCCGGCGCCGTATACGCTCCCACTCCTGGCAGTTTGCGCAGGTCTGCGGCGGTCTGCGGCAGTGAGCCCCCATGCTCCGCAACCACCAGCCGCGCCGCATCGTGCAGCAGGCGCGCCCGCTTGTAGTAGCCCAGTCCACTCCACAAGGCGAGAACGTCTTCCTGCCGCGCCAGCGCCAGCGCCAGCAGCGACGGAAACTTCTCAGTAAATCGCATGTACCGCTCGATGACCGTGGCAACGCGGGTCTGTTGCAGCATTACCTCGGAGATCCAGATGCGATAGGGATCGCGCGTCTGGCGCCACGGCAGGTCGCGCGCGTGCCCGGCGAACCATGCAAGCAGCAGCCGTCGAAACTCCGTCCGCTGCGCATTGGATTTTGCCCGGCGCTCCATGCAGCCGATAATACCCGGCGCGGAAGAGTTCTGCGCAGCAGAAAGGCCGCCTGCAGGCGGCCTTTCTGGAATCAGCGCGATTTCAGCGCTTAGTCGCCCATCACAGGCTCTTCCGCCTTGGGCTTCGCCGGAGCGGCGCCCTTCAGGCTGTCGAGCGATACGAAGTTCTCCTGCGGCTTTTCCCCCAGGATGTGTTCGCGGTACAGCTTGGCCATACGGGCG
>JAJZCP010000093.1 GCA_021846065.1 Acidobacteriota bacterium | reverse complement strand
TTGCAAACGAGGGCGCTCCGATCTTTACAGCGGCGACTGAACTTCACGCGCCTTCGGAACCAACTCCACGCCTGGCTCGACGATTCTAGCCTGCAGCTTGCGGAAGCCGAAAGCTACAGCGACCTGAGGCGCCACATATCGCGTGATCCAGACGATGATGAGAATCTCCGGGACGTAGTGCCCCCATAGCTGGGGATGGACGGGCAGCAGGATGCCGGGACCGACCGCCGCAGCGTAGGCGACGAGCACCAGGCCCCAGGGACTTTCGCGCGCATCGCCAAAGACGAGGTTGAGAAAGATAAAGGTGAAGCAGTACATGACCGGCATCACGATGGCGACGCCGGCCCAGCCAAACTCCCGGTATGCGTCGCCAACGGGCGCGAATGCGACGGAAGTCGTGTAGTCGTCCGAGCCGGCCTCATTCGTCTCGCGGCCGTAAATATTCCCGAGTGAAAGCGTGGCGCGGGAGGGCCAGAGAAAGTGCGGGATGACCATCTCAAAGCCCTCAAGCAGATACTGGCCCCCGGCGATGCCGAAGTGCTGCGTCACATTGATCAGCCGGTCGTCCTGGCAGATGAGCGACTCCCGATCGATAAATCCCTGCGGGTGGTCATAGCAGAGAGAGACCTGGTTAACATCCTGGTTCTGCTTCCGGGAGTCGGCGTACCACTGATACATAGCGGTGATTGAGCCCGGACTATCCAGCAGATCAATGGTGGCCTGCACGCTTTCGCGCAACGTAGCCTGGCGTGTCATTGAACGTGCGTATTGCGCCCACGGAAATAAGAAGCCTACCGCAAAGGCAAGCCAGCCTGCGATCACCACGACCTGAAGCGGACGGAAGCGATACTCCAGTGCAGCGCAAACCAGAAAATAAGAGAAGAATGGGGCGTACATTCCCTGTTTGGAAGCGGCAATAAATCCAAAGCCCGCGACGTACAGAATGCTCACCCATACAATCCAGTTCATGCTGCGCGTGCCACGGCTGATGCAGATTTCGTAATACGTGGCCAGCACGGTTGCCATCGGCACAAAGATATTCAGCTGGTTCAGCGCACTCCAGAATGTCCCATTACTACCCGTATTGTTGAAGCTCAGAAGGACCTGGCTTACCAGACCAATCGCCAATAGACCTGCGGAGGTGTTCTTCAGGTTCTCAAGGTCGCGCGCGGTAAAGCGAACGATATTGCGCGAAGTGGCAAAGCGGCGGCTCAGGGCGGCTGCGATCCAGATGCCGGCCCACCCCAGGGCCGTGGCAGTCATGGTGATCAGCGGATGTTCAAAGTGCTTGTTGGTTGGCTCCCACGTCACCACCTTCACGATCAGCAGCGTGAAAAATGTGGGAATGGCCATGAAGATGACAAAGGCGCCACTTGTGGTTACCAGCCCATCGAGCCGGTTGAACGCCAGTGCGCTGAAGACAATGGCCATACAAGCCAGCGCCGCCACCACCGGATCCGTCCCGTTCAATAACTGCGCAAGCAGCATCACGCCTGCAAAGATCAGGACATGATTGATGTTGAAATGGGTGGGATAAGGCAGCCGCATGGGATGGGTTCCGCGCTAGGAAGTCACGCCGTCCGCCACGGCGACCGATTTCTTTTCCTGAAACCGGCGGTGGCTGTCCATGATGATCTGGCGCGCGACTTCCACGCCATCCCAACCGAGAGCCTGCGTGCGCTTCCCTTCCAGGTCCTTATAGATGGAAAAGAAATGCTGGACTTCGCGGAGAATTTGCGGATAGACCGAAGTGTAGTCTTCGATCTCCCGGAACGTTGGGTTATCGGTCGCGAAGGCCACGATTTTTTCATCTTGAATGCCCTGATCGAGCATATGAAAGACGCCGACCGGACGGGCAACGAGAACGCATCCGGCAAAGCTGGGAGCGTCCCCCAGGATCAAAATATCGAGGGGATCGCCATCCTCTGCGATGGTCTGCGGCACAAATCCGTAGTCTCCGGGATAGTGAACCGGACTATATAAATTCCGGTCAAGCCGGAACACATGCAGTTCCTTGTCATACTCATATTTGTTGACGCTGCCCTGGGGGATTTCAATCACGGCGGCGACCAGGCGGGGCGCGTCGCTACCAATCGGCAGCTCAAGATAATTAGTCATGGGACGATGCGGCCGCAGCGACGGTCAAAAAAGGCCGTCAGAACTGCTGGTTCCACTGGGGTGAGTATACCAACCGGGCTGCTTCCCCTGACGGCCGCGCAGGAATGCGAAAATTGAAAGGTCGGAGCTTCCCGACGTAAACGCCTATGTTGCAAGTCATCGGCGGAGCCAAGCGCTTCGGCCCCAAATTGCTCTTTGAAGGTGTCGACCTGCAGATCAACCCGCGGGAACGCGCCGCCTTGGTTGGTGGGAACGGCTCAGGCAAGTCGACCCTGATGCGCATTCTGGCCGGTCTGGATGCGCTGGATGGGGGCGTGGTGGAACGCAGCGGTGGGATGACCGTCGGTTATCTGCCGCAGGACGGTCTGCAACTGCGGGGCGAAACCGTCTTCCAGGAGACAGCATCGGTATTCGCCGCGACGCATCGGCTGGAAGACACGATTCGCGCGCTCCATACCCGCATCTCAGAGCTGCAGCCCGAATCTGCCGAATACCAAAGCGTGTCTGAGGAACTTGCCCGCGCCGAAGCGCAGTTCCACACCGATGACGGCTACACGATTGAGGCGCGCGTGGGCTCGGTACTGGCTGGTCTTGGATTCAGCGCCCAGGACTGGACACGCAAGACCGAGGAATTTTCCGGCGGCTGGCAGATGCGCATCGCGCTGGCCAAGCTATTGCTGCAGCAACCTTCGCTGCTGCTGCTGGATGAGCCGACCAATCATCTTGACCTGGAGGCGCGAAACTGGCTTGAAGCGTACCTGCGCACTTATCCAAATGCCTATCTGCTGATCTCCCACGACCGGTATTTTCTGGACGTAACGACACAGCGCACCGTGGAGCTGTGGAACCGGCGGCTGCATACCTATAAAGGAAATTACGACCAGTACCTGCGCCAGAAGACAGAGCGGAGAACGCAGCTGGAGGCTGCGGCCCGGGCGCAGCGCGAACAGATTGAGCGACTGGAAGCCTTCATCAACCGATTTCGCGCGCAGGCAACGAAGGCGAAGCAGGTACAAAGCCGGATCAAAGAACTGGAACGCATCGATCGCATCGAGCTGCCGCCCGAAGAGCCGGTGGTGCATTTCCAGTTTCCGCAGACGCCGCCAAGTGGCCGCGTCGCTCTGGAGGCGCACGGTCTCGGCAAGTCCTACGGCGCGCAAGCTGTGTTTCACGGCGCCACCTTTACCATTGAGCGCGGCGAGCGCATTGCGCTGATCGGACCGAACGGAGCCGGCAAATCCACGCTGCTTCGCCTGCTTGCCGGGCTGGAGCAGCCCACTGCCGGCACGATCAAACTTGGGCATAATGCCAGTCTTCAACACTTCGCCCAGGACCAATACAAGGCCCTGGACGCCGAGGCCCGTTTGCTGGAAGACCTTGAACGGGTTGCGCCGCGCGTGCCAACCGTTGACCTGCGCAACCTGCTGGGATGCTTTCTCTTTCAAGGCGAAGATGTCTTTAAGCCATTAGGCGTGCTTTCAGGAGGAGAGCGTAATCGTTACGCGCTGGCCCGCATGCTGGTAAGCCCGGCCAACCTGCTGCTGCTGGATGAACCAACCAACCACCTGGACATGCGCGCCAAGGACGTGCTGCTGGAGGCAATCCGCAATTTTGGCGGCACCGTGATCTTCGTTTCGCACGACCGGGCATTTCTCGATGCGCTGGCAACCCGTACCTTTGAGATACGCGACGGAGCATTGCGCATCTTTTCGGGTAACTACGAGGATTACCTGCGGCAGACCTCGGGCACGGAGACGACGACGGAGAATCGATCCGGCTCTCCGGCCGACAGGGCGACCGCCCCACCTTCATCGCCACCGCAGGCACCCGAAAGCGAAGAGGAAGCGCCGGCAAAGACGCGCCGCATCAACCCTATCCGCCTGCGACAGATGCAGGAGCGCTGCACGGAGCTCGAAGAAGAAATTCCACGGCTGGAAGCGGCAATTCGCACGGTGGATGAGGAGATGGCAACCTATCTCTCGCAACAGCACCAGGAAGAACAATTTGCGCAAGCGCAACGGCTGCGCGATACACACACAGCGATGCTGGCGGAGTGGGAAGATCTGATGCTGCAGCTGGATGCGCAGGCTGCAATGCCATAAATGCAGTGTGCGCACTCATCTTGATCCCTGGACGCTGCCACTGCTCCTGCATAATGCAAATAGATGGAACTACTATGGAAGCCGGATGATTGGTCGGAGCGCCTGGAAGAACTGCGGTCTTTTGATGCTGATCGCAAGGAATCGCCACTACGCCGCGATGTCCGTTCGCTGGGCGTATTGCTGGGACGCGTGCTGCGGGAACAGGTTAGCGAGTCGTTGCTCGCGATGGTGGAGGAGCTGCGCAAGCTGGCTGCGGAAGGACGTGAAGTCCGTCTGCAGGGAGAACCGGAGCGGGCTGCATCCATGCTGGACCAGGTGGGCCAGCGAATTGCCGGATGCGATGTCGCCACTGCGGAGCATCTGACGCGCGCCTTCGCTTTTTATTTTGAACTGATCAACCTGGCGGAGACGAACCACCGGAAGCGCCGCCGCCGCGCGCACCGCCTGATGAATGCCGCCAGCGATCCGCAGCCGGGAGAGATGCGGGGTACGCTGCGCCGTATGCGCGAGGCTGGAATCTCCGCTGCGCAGGCCATGGCGTATCTCGGGCAGATTTGCGTGATCCCCGTCTTTACGGCCCATCCTACGGAGGCGGCGCGCCGCTCCGTCCTGTTCAAACGACGCCGCATTGGCGAGATGCTGGAGCGGCTCAATGAGATTCCGCTGGCCGACGACCAGCTCTCCACCATTGAAGATGCGCTGCTGGCCGAGATCACGGCCCTGTGGCAGACGGATGAGGTTCGCAGTGACCGGCCCGCCGTACAGGATGAAGTCAAGCTAGGCCTTGACTACTACGATGTCGCCATCTTTCAGACGATTCCGATTCTGTTTGACGAGATTGCGGCCGCGTTTCAGCAGGAATATGGCATCGCCATGGCGCCGGTAGATTTGCCACAGGTTGTGCGCTTCGGTTCGTGGATTGGCGGCGACCGGGATGGCAACCCGAATGTGACGCCGGAGGTGACACGCCGGGCGATCAGCATGGCGCGGGAAAAGCTTCTGGAACTCTATCGCTCGCGCGTCCAGCTGGTGGTGGACTTGTTGACGCCGTCCGCCCAGCGCATCGGTATTTTGCCGGCGCTGCAGCAGCGGCTGGACGAATACCAGGCGCAGATGGGCGCGGCCGGCAAGGGCCTTTCACAGCGCTTTCAGCACGAGATGCATCGCCGCTTCGCACTTTGTATTGAGCTGCGACTGCGCCGCCGTCCGTCCGAGCACGATGCGGCATATCTGCCGCCCTACGATTCTGCCGGAGAACTACTGGACGATCTGGAGCTTCTGCGCCGAAGCCTGGCGGAAAATCGCAGTGAGCGTCTGGCCCGGAGCCTGATTGACCCCATTCTCCGTGAGGTTCGAACGTTCGGGCTGCATCTGCACACGCTCGATATCCGGCAGCACGCCCGGCAGCATGCCCGGGCGCTGGCGGCAATTGACGCCTCTGATAATCAGCCGCCACAGACGGGCGAAATGCTGCCTGCAGATCTGGCGGACGTGCTCGCAACCTTTCAGACCATACAGCGCATTCAGCAGCAGGAGCCGCGCGAAACCCTCGCGCAGTACGTCATCAGCGGCGCCGGCTCCGCGGAGGATATCTGGCGCGTGTTACGCCTGGCGCACATGCACGGCGTGGCCTGCACGCGGCGGGATGCGAAGCCCGCGATCCAGATCGTTCCGCTGTTTGAGTCCATTGAGGATTTGCGAAGGGCGCCGGAGGTATGCCGCGAGGTGTGGACGGCTCCGGAATATCAGCCACTGCTCGATTCCTGGGATCGCCGGCAAGAGGTGATGCTGGGCTATTCCGACTCCAACAAAGATGGCGGGATGCTGACGAGCACGTGGGAGCTTTACAAGTCGCATCGTGCGCTGCATGAAATGGCACGTACCTGCGATGTGAAGCTGCGCCTGTTCCATGGACGGGGTGGTACCGTCGGACGCGGAGGCGCTCCGACGCATCGGGCAATCTATGCCCAGCCATTTGATGCCTTTGGCGGCGAGATCCGAATCACCGAACAGGGCGAAGTGCTGCACTGGAAGTACTCCGACACTGTGCTGGCGGAATGGAACCTGGAGCTGATGGTTGCAGCATCTCTGGATGCGCTGGCAAGACCGGAGGCGCTGCGGCCGGGCGGGCACCGCACAGGAAAGATGGAACCGGGCTGGGAGACGGTGTGCGACGAGCTGTCGGCTTCCGCCTATCGTTTTTACCGGGAGAACATACCGGAAGACCCGGCGCTGTTG
>JAJZCP010000092.1 GCA_021846065.1 Acidobacteriota bacterium | reverse complement strand
GCAACGATCCTTCTTCGTCCCGCAATCCCGGCATCAGCCGATGCGACAGCACCAGCAGCACGATGCTGTACAGATAGCTCGCCCCCACGCCAAGGCCGATCAGCGTAAACATGTTCAGGCGAAAGGTAAGAATGGAGTTCCACGCGCGCTCAAGGAACGGCCATCCGCACCACAGCACCACCATCGTCGCCAACACCAACTGGATCCATTCCACGAATGGGCTGGTCATGATCGTGTCGAAATCTTCCGGCGACAGCAGACCCAACACCATGCGGACCACCAGCGGCAAAGTCAGCACGACTGCAACCGCAAACCGCCGCGTCATCAAATCCAGTTCGGCATTTCCTTCTTTCACCGCGACTTCCCGTGGCTCCAGCGCCATGCCGCAGATAGGACAATTCTCCGGCTCCGGCAGCACAATCTCCGGATGCATCGGACATGTGTATTCGACAACGTCCGTGTCCACCGAGATTTCCGCCGACTCCAGCGCCATGCCGCAGACAGGACACGGCCCCGGCGCGCTTTCGTGGACTTCGGGGTCCATCGGACAAACATATTGGACGGACTTCGGCGCAATCCTCCCGCGCAGGTCGGCGATTTGCGTCGCAGTCGCGCGTTCCGTGGAACGCGGTTTTGTTGCCAGATATTTTTCCGGCGTCTCGGCAAATTTGTCGCGGCAGCCCAGGCTGCAGAAGAAGTACGTCGCGCCCGCGTGCTGCAACCTTCCCGCGGCGCTGTCGGCCCGCACCTTCATGCCGCAGACGGGGTCGATCTCTGTCCGCGTGTATCTTTCAGGATTGGCACGAAACTTTTTTGCGCAGGAACGGCCGCAGAAATAATACGTCTTGCCGCCAAACTCCTTACAGGCTGCCGCCGTTTCTGGAGCGACACGCATGCCGCATACGGGATCGTTTACAGTTCCTGGCGCCAGTTCAGTCAAAGCCGTGCCTCCTTCAAAAGTTCCTCGCGCATTTATAGCATTTTCGCTATTGGTGTAGACCGAAGCGGCGATGTTCGCGCGGCTCTTCCGTCAAGAAAAGCCGCACCTCATTGAAACTCGAGAGTTCACAGTAATAGCGAAAATGCTATAAGGTTCGCTGCGACTTGATTTCTCCGGTCTGGATGCCGTCGCGTTGCCGCCCTGTGCGCTCTTTACGGATTGGGACTCCCATTTTGAGATGGTTGTTGCGGTGCGGTGCCGTCCTTATTCGGTTGACCCCGGCCCTGCTGCCCTTGAGATTTCTTGTCGTCATGGAACACCCCGAACACCTTGCCGAAGAAGCCCTTCTTCTTTTTTTTCTGCGCGGTCCCGTTCGGATTGGATGCATCATTCACATTTTGTGGCGCGGCCCCGTTCGGAGGCTCCGGCTGCACCACATTGGGGGCGACCGCACTATTGACGGCAGGCGGATTGTTGCCTCCACCAAGGCCGAAAATCTTTTGGAAAACATTGCGCTGGTCGGCGTTGGGATGGTCGCAGGTGCCGGTCGGCTGCGTCCCGTCAAGGAATGCGGCGGCGTAATCCACCGGACAGGCGGCATCGGCGATCAGGTTGGTGGCTTTGTCGAGCGAAACCTCCGTAACGCCCGCCGGAGGATCGAAAAATTGCGTGTCGGAATACTGCGGCAGCTTCACGGCGTTCTTCATGAACTCCGTCCAGATTGGCAGGGCCGCCTGCGCCCCTTCCAGTTTCAAGTCGGTGTAGTCGTCGTTCCCAATCCACACCACGCACAGCAGGTTGCTGGTAAACCCGGCAAACCATGCGTCATGTTCGGTGCCGGTCTTACCCGCAGCCGGGGGAGTGAATCCCAGTCCACGAACTTTTTGGGCCGTCCCATGGTCGATCACGTCGCGCATCAGGCTCAACGTAAGATAGGACACGCGCGGATCGAGCACCGGCTTCGAGACCGGCGCAAAATCGTCCAGCACATCGCCATTCGCGGTGCGGACGGAGGCGATCATGGTCGGATCGATCTTCACTCCATTGTTGGCGAAGACCGTATAGGCGCCGGCCATCTGCAGCGGAGATGCACTGTAAGTCCCCAGCGCCGCGGCGGGAGTCGCTTGTACGGAGGTGAGTCCAGCCTGATGCGCCAGCGACGCCACATTGTCGAAACCCACCATCTGCGCCAACGACACCGTGGCCACGTTCTGCGAGAGCATCAGCGCCATGCGCGCCGTAATCATGCCCAGGTCTTCATGCTTGTAGTTGTGCGGCGCATACTGCACATTGCCATTGTCGAAGCTGAACGTCGTGTCGGAGTCGTTCAGCATGGTGACCGCTGTGAACACGCCCTGCTGTCCGGGCAGCGCAACGCCGGTCAGGCTGCTGTTGAAGGCCGTGGCATAAACGAAGGGTTTGAAGACCGATCCCGTGGGACGTTGGCTGAGGGCATGGTTGAGCTGGCTTTGGCCGTAGTTGCGCCCACCCACCAGCGCCAGCACCTGCCCGGTGTGCGGATTCAGCGCAATCAGCGCCACCTGCGGATAAGTGATATGCGGCACTGTCTTGGACTTGCTTTGCCGCGCCAGCCGCGCCGCGCGGTGCTGCAACATGTCGTCTACCTGCTTCATGCCGGCCTCGACCGCAATGGTCGCGTCGGTCTGCAGGTCCGGGTCGAGCGAAGTGTAGATGTGCAGTCCTTCCGCGTTGAGGTTGCGGTCGCCGTAGCGCTGGGTCAAATGGTCGCGCACCAGGTCGACGAAGTAGGGCGCCTCGCGTTCATCCACGCTGAACGGGGCGAGGTTCAGCGGCGCAGCCTTGGCCTGCCTGGCCTGCTGGGCGGCAATGGAATGGGTGTCCACCATGGCATCCAGCACCAGGTTGCGGCGGGCGATGGCGCGGGCCGGGTGCCGGTAAGGAGACAGACGGCTCGGGCCTTGAATCATGCCGGCCAGCAGCGCGCACTCCGGCAGGTTCAGGTCGCGAATGTTTTTTCCAAAATACGCCTGCGCCGCTTCTCCAAAACCGTTCACGGCAAAGCTGCCGCGCTGTCCCAGCGGAATCTCATTCGCGTACATGGTAAAGATCTGCTTCTTGTTGAAGCGGTTCTCCAACTGGAAGGCGATCGCCGTCTGGATGATCTTCCGCTTGAAGTGTTTCTTCGGAGACAGGAAGAAAAGCCGCGCCAGTTGCATCGTCAGCGTGGAGCTGCCCTCGCTGTACCGCCGCGATTTTACGTCCGCGAGCAGCGCGCCGAAGACGCGGACGTAGTCCACGCCGCCGTGCTGGAAAAAGCGGCGGTCTTCAATGGAGGTGACGGCGGGCACCAGATACTTGGGCAGTTCGTCATACGTGACCAGACGGCGCTTTCCGCGGTCCTTGTCGGAAAGGCCGGTGATCAGCTCCGGCTCCAGCTCATACGCGCCAAGCTGCTGGCCATCGTCGCCTAAAATCTTTGCGACCACGCCCTTGGCTGTGTATACCGTAGCGCCGTCCGGCGCGTGGTAGGACTGCGGTCCCGGCTGGATGTGGATGGTGCTTTCCGTCGCGGAAAATGTACCGAGTTGCGAAGGATGCGAGACGCCGACCGGCGTATATCCCGCCGTCAGCAGGTCTTTCGCGATCTCCTGCACGCTGTATTTCTGCTTGGGCCGAACCTCGCGCGGTGCGGCGTAAATCTTTGCCGTGTTGGCAAATAGCGGCTGGCGAAGCCGCTGCTCCACCACGCGCTCATACGCGTGGGAGTAGTAGGCGAACACGGCGGCAGCCAGCACGCAAACGACCAGCACCATCGCCGCCAGACCGAGCAGCAGCTTCGTCTTCCAGTCCGGGTCCCATTTTCCGCCGCGCCTGCCGGAGCCTGAGCGGCTGCGTGGCCGTCCGCCAGGGCCGGATGCACCCGCAGTCCGCGCTCTGCCGGCGGAAGCACCCGTCCGTGCGCTCGTTCGCACCGCTCTCTCGTTTTCCGCCATCAGTCCCTTTGACCCACTTTCATTCAGCTACAACAGATCAGATGCGCGCGCACGGGAACTTTCCACGCCGGGTGCCCCATTCCAACCGCGCCGTTTGCGGCTAGAGTGGGATGTAAATTGCCTAACCAACTGAAGTCTTGAACGCCTCTCGCACCAGTTCTTGGATCCGCGCCGCAACCTCCCCAAGCGGAACATCTTCACTCGTCCGCGTCGCGCGCGTCACCACTTCCGCCATGCCCTCTGCAATCTTCTTGCCGGCATTCACGCGGAACGGAATGCCGACCAGGTCCGCATCTTTGAATTTGACGCCGGCCCGTTCCTCGCGGTCATCCAGCAGCACGTCCAGGCCCGCGGCTTCCAGTTCGGCGGCAACTTTTTCGCCCGCGTCCAGCAGCGCTGCGTCCGCCGCGTTGGTCACCGTCACCACCACATCATAGGGCGCGATGGAGGGCGGCAGAAAAAAGCCGTTGCCGTCGTTGTTCTGCTCCACGCACGCCGTCAAAATGCGGTCGATGCCGATGCCGTAACTGCCCATGATCGGCATGACCTCTTTGCCGTTGGGGTCCAGCACGCGCGCGCCCATGCTTGCGGAATACTTGTAGCCGAGCTTGAAGATGTGGCCCACTTCGACCGCCTTGGCCACGCGCAACGGAGCATTGCACTGCGGGCAGCCTTCACCTGCGCCCACCGCGCGGACATTCGCGGCAACCGTCCAGGTAAAATCGCGGCCCGGCGTCACGTTGCGAAAGTGGTAGTCCAGCTTGTTCGCGCCGCAGATCATATTGGCGCGGCCTTCCAGCCCGTGGTCCACGACGACGCTCAACTCTGGCGTCATCAGTTCCTTAGAAGGAGTCAGCCCGACCGGCCCTAAAAATCCAGCAGGCGCGTGGATGTACGTCTCCAATTCCTCGGCCGTCATTGGGCGCAACTGACTGGCCTGCAGGAGTCCGAGCAACTTCGTCTCATTCACGCTATGGTCGCCGCGCAGGAACACCGTGACCGGCAGCCATTGCGACTGGCCCGACTTGCCGCGCTGCTCCGGTAGATGTTTTTCCGCCATGTACGCCACGCATTTGATGTCCTGCGTCGCGCTGACGTTCATAAACGCCGTCACATCGGCGATCGCGCCCATGCCCGGCGTGGAAACAAGCTCCGGCTTGCCGTCGCCTGTCGGCGCAAGGTCCTCGGCAGGCGGCAACTGCGAGGTCGCCTTCTCCGTGTTCGCCGCGTAGCCGCACTGCGCGCAGCTCGCGATCAGGTCTTCGCCCGCGTCGGTGTAGACCATGAACTCCTGCGACTGCGAACCGCCCATCGCGCCCGAGTCCGCATCGACGGCGACGAATCGCAGCCCGCAGCGCGAAAAAATTCGCCGATATACCGCATCGTGCTTCCGGTAGCTCGCATCCAGCCCCGCCTCGTCCATGTCGAAGGAATAAGCGTCCTTCATCAAAAACTGGCGCACCCGCAGCAGTCCGGACCTGGGACGCGGTTCATCGCGAAATTTCGTCTGGATCTGGTACCAGATCTGCGGCAACTGCTTATAGCTGCGCAGTTCCTTGCGGGCAATGTCCGTCATGACCTCTTCATGCGTCATGCCCAGGCACAGGTCCGCGCCCTTGCGGTCCTTCAGCCGAAACATGTTGTCGCCCATGGCCGTCCAGCGCGCGCTCTGCTCCCACAAATCGCGCGGCAGCAAGGCCGGCAGCAGAAACTCCTGCCCGATGGTGTCCATCTCCTCGCGCACAATGCCGACGATCTTGTTGATCGACCGCTGCCCCAGAAAAAGGTAGGAATAAATGCCAGCGCCCAGTTGCCGGATGTATCCGGCGCGGACCAGAAATTTGTGACTGGCGACTTCGGCGTCCGCCGGCGCTTCACGAAGAGTGGGAAGAAAAAGTTTCGACCAGCGATGCATTTGTGTAGCCGGGTTCCTTCTATTAAGCTGATGCTTATTCTACTTGCTCCGGACGTGAATGGATTAACGGTGAGCGCTGGGAAACCTCCATTCCCACGACCCACCGGTATATTCTGGAATAATCAGGCGCGCAAAATTTGGAGGTTTGATGCACACAGCACTAACTGGCGCCGCTGGCGTGTATTTCGTCGCAGCCCGTCTGAACGCAATGGGTTTTCAATGCGCTCCGACTTTTGGCAATGTTCCCAGCGTGGATATTTTAGTGAGCAGCATTGATGGTGCTGCTCTGGTCTCTCTGCAAGTGAAGACTACGATGTATGGCTTGAGATTTAGAGGCCGCGGGGAGGAGAAGAAGCCGCACCACTATGAATGGGAAATTGGCTGGAAATCCGCTCGCCTGAATATTCCCAACCTATTTTTTGCATTGGTAAATTTGAAAAATTTCGAGGACTTGCCGGATGTTTTCATTGTGCCTTCCAAAGTCATTGCCCGTTATTTTGCGGCAGGCCCAGTCAATTGGCCACGCGCCCGATATCATCCGCTTGTAAATAAATTGGATCGCTATAGAGAAAATTGGGAGATTATAAGGAACCGATTAGGCGAACCGGTTTGATGGATCAAAGCCCCGTAGTCGGCCTCCGTGGTCGCTCATATCAGATCAACTCCGTCCCCCACAGATCGTGCAGATGCACTACTCCCACCACCTGCCGCGACGCATCCACCACCACCAGTGAAGTGATCTTGCGCTCCTCCATCTGGCGCAGCGCTTCGACGGCGAAC
>JAJZCP010000091.1 GCA_021846065.1 Acidobacteriota bacterium | reverse complement strand
CAAAGAAGAGTTGGAACAGCTTCTGCACACACGCGAACGGCCCGCAAGCGGCGCAAAAGCCTGATTCCTGCATCGATCGAGCAGCCGCTTCTCAGGTAACCCATATCTTTCCATCCTGTATTCCTCGCAGCCGCAGCCACTCAACTGCGCAAAAAGCCGTTTTCGTATCATCCATACTCCTGTACACTGGAGGGTTCACATGGAAAATCAGACCTCATCCTCCCTTTCATCCGACGTAAACCAGCCTGTTTCCGTTGGAATTCTGGGCGCAACCGGCATGGTTGGCCAGCGCTTCATCCAGCTTCTGGAGAACCACCCATGGTTCCGCATCACCTGGATTGCGGCCAGCGACCGCTCCAGCGGCAAGCCCTACGCGGAAGCCGCCAAGTGGCGGCTGGACACGCCCTGTCCACAGCGCATCGCTTCCATGGTGCTCTCCCCGGCAGAGCCGGACCACGCGCCACGCGTGATCTTTGCCGCGCTCGACACCGAGATCGCGCGCGAGATGGAACCGAAGTTTGCCGCAGCGGGCTGCGCTGTCGTCTCCAACTCCAGCGCCTTTCGCATGGCTCCCGGCGTACCGCTGGTCATTCCGGAGGTCAACGCCGACCACCTGCACCTGATCGAAGGGCAAAGCTGGCGTCACTCTTCGGGCGGCTACATCGTCACCAATCCCAACTGCTCGGCCATCGGTCTGGTGCTTGCCCTCAAGCCGATCGAAGAGCGCTTCGGTATCGAGCAGATCTTTGTTTCCACCATGCAGGCAGTCTCCGGCGCGGGCTACCCCGGCGTGGCTTCGATGGACATTCTGGGCAATGTCGTCCCCTATATCAAGAACGAAGAGCAGAAGATGGAAGAGGAGACGCTGAAGCTGCTGGGTCGGCTCAGCGGGAACTCCATCCAGCCGCTTGATGCGCGCATGAGCGCCCACTGCAATCGTGTCGCCGTCGAAGACGGACACACCGAAAGCGTCTCGATCAAGCTGCGCCGCAAGGCCACGCGTGAAGAGTTGCTGGCCGTATGGGCGGAGTTTCAGCCGCTTGCCGGTCAGCACCTGCCCATGGCACCGGCACAGCCAGTGGAGTGGCTGGAAGCCGAAGACCGTCCGCAGCCTCGGCTGGATCGCAATCGCGGCGGCGGCATGGCTGCCTCGGTCGGTCGGCTGCGCCCGTGCGGACTGCTCGACTGGAAGTTCACGGTGCTCTCGCACAATACGATTCGCGGCGCGGCCGGTGCGGCTATCCTGAACGGTGAGTTGCTGCACCGGCTGGGCAAGCTGGAGACGGAACCCGCCGCAGTCGCTGCTCGTTAGTTGCCCGTTCCTCGGCGACCGCGATGGCTGCGGTCGATTACCCGGCGTAAAGTCCGGCTTCCAACAGGATGATGCCCGTATGAGTCTTGTCGTCATGAAATTCGGTGGCACCTCGGTCGAGGATGCGACCGCGATCACACGCACAGCCGGGATTGTGGCCGGTCGCGTGGCTGCGGGCAAGCGTCCCGTCGTTGTGGTGAGCGCGATGTCCAAGGTCACGGACCAGTTGCTGGCGGCAGCCGCGGCGGCCAGCCGTGGAGACCGCGTGGGAGCGCTGGCTATCAGCTCGCGGCTGCGCAGCCGCCATCGTGACACGGCTGCGGCACTGATCGAAGATGCGAAGACGCTGGCGGAGCTGCAAAACTGGATCGAGAAGGAATTTGATGCCCTCGATGAGGTGCTGCGCGGCCTGGCCGCGATTCTGGAGCTGACGCCACGCATCTCCGACCTGATCGTCAGCTACGGCGAACGGCTCTCCAGCGCGATGATTGCGCGCGCCTTTGCCGAACGCGGCCTGAACGGAGCACACATCGATGCCCGTGAGGTAATCGTGACGGACTCGCAATACCAGAAGGCGATTCCGCAGGATGGTCCAATCGAGGCTCGCTGCGCGGAAAGGATTCAGCCGCTGGTGGACGCGGGCAAGGTGCCCGTGCTGGGCGGCTTCATCGGCAGCAACGAAGCCGGCATTACCACAACGCTGGGCCGAGGCGGCTCCGACTTCACCGGGGCGCTGATCGGCGGCGCGATGAACGCTGAGGCCATCGAAATCTGGACCGACGTCAACGGCATCATGACCACAGACCCGCGCATCTGCCCGGATGCGCTGCGCGTGAAGGTCATCAGCTTTGAGGAGGCCGCAGAGCTGGCCTACTTCGGAGCCAAGGTGCTGCATCCGGCCACCATTCTGCCGGCGGTGCGCAAGAATATTCCGGTGCTTGTGCTGAACTCCCGCAATGCGGAGAACGAAGGGACTCGCATCATCGCCATTGCGCCGCATTGCACCAGTCCGTTCAAGTGCATCGCGGTCAAAAAGAAGCTGACGATCATCGACGTGGTCGCCAGCCGCATGCTGATGACGCACGGCTATCTCAAGTCGATTTTTGACATCTTTGACAAGCATCAGTGCCCCGTGGACATGGTCTCGACCAGCGAAGTCAGCGTCTCGCTGACCGTGGACGCAACCGACAAGCTGCCAGCGATCGCCGATGACCTGAGCCGCATTGCCGACGTCAAATACGAGGGGCAGAAGGCTCTGATATGCATGGTGGGCGAAGACATTCGTGGGCAAAACGGCATTGCGGCGCAGGTTTTTGCGGCAATGCGCCACGTCAATGTCCGGATGATCTCGCAGGGAGCCAGCGAGATCAACATGAGCTTTATGATCGAAGAGGCCGACGTGGAAGAAGCCGTGCGCTCGTTGCACTCTTGCTTTTTCCGCGAACCGGACCCTGCGATCTTTGACGTGGAAGCGCGACCGGCAACCGTTGCGTAATGATCGGCGACTCGCTCTGTGGAGCGCTGCATCGAGCGCAATCCGCCGACGAGCCGCAACTTCCCTGGAGGTTCTGCATGTTGATGCTGGTGCTGGGCAAAGGAAAGACAGGCAGTCTGGTGGCGCAGGTGGCACGCGAACGCGGCCACTCGGTGCGCGTGCTGGACTGGAAGGAAAACTCCGGCGCTGGAGCGTTGACCGCCCCTACGCTGGCCCTTGTCGATGTTGTGCTGGACTTTACCAACGCCGAGTCTGCGATGGAGAACATGCGCTCCTGCCTGGCGCTGGGCGCGCGCGTTGTGGTGGGCACCACCGGCTGGTATGACAGGCTGCCGGAGATGAAGGCGCTGGCCATTCGCAAAGGCGGCGCGCTGCTCTATGGCAGCAACTTCTCGGTCGGTGTGCAGAAATTCTTTCAGCTTGTCGCGCAGGTGGCAATGTTGCGAGAGTACAGCTTTTCCATCTCGGAGACGCATCACGCGACCAAGCTCGACGCACCTTCAGGAACAGCTTTGACGCTGCGCGAGATTCTGCTGGCCCGCCATCCCGGAGCGGAGATTCCCATTGAGTCGCATCGCGAGGGCGACCACAGCGGGCTGCATGTGGTGGTGGCGCGCAGTGACTCTGACCGTATCGAGCTGCGCCATGAGGCCAACGACCGGCGCGGATTTGCGCTGGGCGCGGTGCTGGCCGCCGAGTGGCTGGCCGGAAAGTCCGGAGCCTGGGAGTTTCGCGAGGTGGTGGATCAGGTGCTCGCTGGCCACATCTGAGCCATCCGCCTCCCGAACTTTGACAATATCCACTTTTCTTTGCTAGCCGGACATATCCCTGACGCAATTTCGCATCTATCCTTGCATCGCTGGCGTTCCAACGGCGGGCGAAGCGCTGTGCTTCACGCCCGCAAGCGACACACACCCATCGGTGTCACGCAAACTCGCCACGCTCAAGGAGATTTATGCGTACTGCAATCCGAATTCTCGCCTGCGGCCTGCTGCCGTTCACCCCGTTGGCTCTGGCTCAAACCATGCACTCGCCCACGCTTCCACAAGCAACCACCACGCCCGCTGCACAGTCTGCACACGTGATGCATCTGGACGTGGATGTGGACGACAAGGCAGGCACACCCATCACCGGCCTTACGCAATCAGATTTCACCGTGCTGGACAACAACGCCACACCTGCCGGGCTTCAGTTCAAAGTGGTTGGACCGGGACAGGGACAGATGGAAGTCATCCTGGTGATGGATGCGGTCAACTCCAGCTTCCAGACTGTCTCCTATGAGCAGCAGCAACTGGAGAAATATCTGAAAAATCTGAATACCAAACTGCCCAACCCAACCTCTCTGGCTTATATCACCGACAAGGGCGCGGAGATTCAGAAGGGCTTTACGCAGGATCCGCAACTGCTCAACCAGGGACTGCTAAAGATCTCGACCGGGTTGCGCTTCATCACGCGCAACACTGGCTACTGGGGCAACGATGAGCGCTACTCCACTTCATTCAAGGCGCTGGACCAGCTCATCACCTATTGCACGCAACTGCCGGGCCGCAAGGTGCTGATCTGGGTTTCTCCGGGGTGGCCGCTGATGTCCGGTGTGCGCACGGAACTGGATGGCACACAGGAAAAAGAGGTCTTCAAGCAGATTGTGGCTGAGTCCACCTACATGCGCTATGCGCGCGTGACCATCGACGACGTGAATCCCCGCGGGCTGAACTCATCCCTGCTGCGCGACTACTACTACCAGGAGTTCACCAAGGGCGTGAGCAAGCTCAGCGATGTCTACCTCGGCGATCTGGGACTGCAGGTGCTGGCCGAGCAAAGCGGCGGAAAGGTGATCGAGGCGGACAATGACATCTCGCGCTCGGTGGGCAAGCTGATGAACACCACAGCCTCTTGGTATGAGTTCAATTTTCCCATGCCGCCGTCAGAGCAACCCGACACGTTTCACAGCACAGTGGTCAAGGTGAACAAGCCAGGCGCGAAAGCCTATACGCGCGTGGGTTACTACAATCAGCCTGCGAAATAGAAAAAATCTCGACCTGAAAGAACGGCGCACGCACCAGCAAATATCGGCATGGAGCGTGCGCCGTTGTACACTGCATTGTGATGGAAACCACAGGTTGCGGCACGGCGATTGTGACGCCGTTCAAGGCAGATGGACGCGTCGACCAGAACGCTCTTTACGCGCTGGTCAACGGTCAGATTGACTCCGGCATCGACTTTCTGATGGTCTGCGGCTCGACCGGCGAAGCAGCCACGCTCGACGAAGAAGAGTGGCTGGACGTGATTCGCACCACGGTTGAAGTGGCAGCCGGACGCGTTCCCGTGTGGGCCGGATGCACGCACAATGCAACGCGGACCCTGCTGCGACGCGCCGAGAAGCTGGCGCGGATACGCGGGCTGGACGCAATTCTCTCTGCGACTCCCTACTACAATCGCCCCACGCAGGAGGGTCTGTTCCGCCACTTTGAAGCCTTGGCGAAGCAGGTGCAGCCGATGCCGATCGTGCTCTATAACGTGCCGGGGCGGACGGCGGTGAATCTGGAGCCGGAGACGGTGCTGCGACTGGCAGAAGCAGCCGCGAACATCGAAGCGATCAAGGAAGCCAGCGGTCGCCTGACGCAGATCTCCACGCTTGTACACTGCCTGCCGCAGAACTTTCGCGTCTTTGTAGGCGACGACAACCTGGCGCTGGCGGCGATTGGGGCTGGCGCGCATGGCCTGGCGAGCGTGGCCTCCAACCTGATTCCGGCGGAGATGGTGCGGATGGTGCGCGCGGCGTTGCGTGGCGACTGGCACACGGCGCGGGAGATCGACCGGAAGTATTCCCGGCTCTTTGAAGCAAATTTCTGGGAGTCCAATCCTGGCCCCGTGAAGACGATTCTGAGCCTGATGGGCCGCTGCGGACCGACGGTGCGACTGCCGCTGGTGGAACCGAGCCGCGGGACGCGGGTGAAGCTGGAACGGCTGGCCGGTGAACTGGGCCTGCTGCGCGATGCGCCGCTGCCGGACGGCGATATGAGGATGTTTTAGAACGCGTCCTCTGGCGATTCTGGTCGTGAATGAATTTTCATACATCCCTTTGCCGGTTTTGTGCGTCCATATAGACAGGGCACCTTCGGTTCGGCACAGACAAAGCCCGAAGCTGCTGGGCGGATTTCCGCAGAAATCCCGCTATCCCGGCTCACGAATCGTTCTGCGCCGCCGATCAACAGATGAGAGGCAAACATGCAGGCAGAGATTCTTCGCAAATCGAATGGTCACTTTACGCTGCTCTTTTCGCTTGCTGCAGGCGATGCCGCCTCTTTGCCCGACAATTGGACGCACATTGAGCTGGAGTTGGGCAATCTGCGGATCCTCTGTCCTCTGCCAGAGCATCCGCGGCCAGAGATGTTTGAACTGCGCGATCCGCGCCTGAGCAGCTGGCTGCGTGCTCACATCCACAGCGGAAAGTTGAAGTCAACCGACGGACTGAATCTGGTGGATGTCTTTGAAGGCGTCTATCGGGTTGAACGATGCCAAGCAACTTCAGCCCCTATCCAAAAGATCGAGGAGAAGCAGACGCAGGCGATTCCTGTTGCCGTGGCTCCTCCGAAGATAGCTGCTGCGCGGACCTCGCTGACGACGCTTCCACGAAGCGTGCGGCGCGTGTCGCGGCAAGCTTCCATTGCCGCCTGCGCCAGCTAGGGCGTGTTCACACTATTGGCTGAATTTCTGTTAGACTGTTTTTATCGATGGAACTGACAGAAGCGCAGTATGAACGGATCAAGGATGCGCTGCCGGTGCAGCGCGGGAACGTACGGTTGAGATCG
>JAJZCP010000090.1 GCA_021846065.1 Acidobacteriota bacterium | reverse complement strand
TCCCCTATTGCAGGAAAAAAAAGCGCAACCATGTGCCGATCGCGGCGCTGACCGCATACGACTACGCCATGGCGCGGGTGGTGGATGAGGCCAGCATCGACATTGTGCTGGTTGGGGACTCGCTTGCCATGGTGATGCTTGGACATGAAAGCACCCTGGCCGTCACCATGGATGAGATGGTGATGTTCACCCGCGCTGTGCGGCGCGGCGTGCGACGCGCATTGCTGGCAGCGGACATGCCCTACGCTTCCTACCATGTGGATGCGGCGGAAGGCGTGCGAAACGCATTGCGCTTTGTGCAAGAGGCCGGAGCGGAAGCCGTCAAAGTGGAAGGCGGCCGCAACCGCGTGGAATTGGTCCAGCGCATGACGGACGCGGAGATTCCGGTGATCGGCCACATCGGATTGACGCCGCAGTCGCTGCACAGAATGGGTGGATATCGCGTGCAGGGGAAATCCTTGCAGGCAGCCGAAATGCTGGTTGCCGATGCGCAGGCGCTGGAGGCCGCAGGGGCGGTGATGCTGGTGCTGGAAGGCGTTCCGCGCGAAGTGGCGGCACAGATTACCGCGGAGTTGAGCATTCCGACCATCGGCATTGGCGCGGGGCCGGAATGCGATGGGCAGATTCTGGTGCTGCATGACTTGTTGAATCTGACGTTTGCGCCTCCGGCAAAGTTCGTTCGCCGTTATGCAGACGCTGCCCTGCTGGTGCGCGGAGCTGTCGAAAGCTATCGCAAGGACGTGACGACGCGCGGCTTTCCCGGCGATGACGAGAGCTACCATCTCCCGCTGGAGACGCGCGACAGCTTTGCGCGCACGACGCGGCAACCGCGCAAGGCATAACTATCCCCGCATGAAGATTGTGTCCAGCATTGCGGAAGCCAGGAGCGCGCTCGCCGACTTGCGGGCCGCAGGCGCTGCGGCAAGACCTCGCAGCGTGGGATTTGTACCCACCATGGGCGCGCTGCATGAAGGCCATCGCTCGCTGGCGCGGGCGGCGCGGCAGCAGTGCGATGTTGTGGCGGCGTCCATCTTCGTCAATCCGACGCAGTTCGCTCCGAATGAAGACTTCAGCCGCTATCCGCGCACATTGGAAGCCGACTGCCGGATGCTCGAAGCCGAAGGTATCGATCTGGTGTTTACACCGTCGGCGAAGGCCATGTACCCGCCGGGTGCAACGACGTTGGTAGAGGTCGCGGGCATTGGCGACCGCCTGGACGGGGCTTCGCGGCCCGGACATTTCCGGGGCGTGGCCACGGTGGTGGCGAAGTTGTTTCATATCGTCCAGCCGGAGTTCGCATTTTTCGGCCAGAAGGACGCCGCGCAGCTGGCCGTGCTTCGCCAGATGGTGCGCGACTTAAATATGCCCGTCGAAGTAGTGGCCTGCCCAATTGTGCGTGAGCCGGATGGACTGGCAATGAGTTCACGCAATCGCTACTTGTCGCCAGATGAGCGACGGCAGGCGTTGGCGATCTCGCGCGGTTTGCGGACTGCATCGAAGATGACCCAGGATGGCGAACGCGGCGCGGAGGTGCTGCTGCGGGCCGTGCGAGAGCGTTTACGAGAGGAACCTGCACTGCGGGAGGACTACGTCGCGCTGGTGGACGCGGATACATTGCTGCCGCTTGAAGATGCCCGGCGCGGCGGTCTGTTGGCGGTGGCAGCCTATGTTGGCTCGACGCGGTTGATCGACAACGTGCTGTTACTTCCCGCGCCCTGACACGCAGTCATGGCCCGCCAGAAAAAACCTCAGCGGCAGTTCGGTAGCTTTGCTGATCCCAATGCGCTGGGTCACTCGAATTTCCCCGCAGGCAAAATCATCCTGATACAGGCCGACCGTGCTATGGCTGCTCGTCAGGTCGACACCGTTGTCGGCCGCGCGCGTAATGGCCAGCGCCTGGCAGAGCTTTCCAGGGCCGGAGGTCAGGAGTCGCGGCGCAGCCGTGGCCGCCAATCCACGATTGGTCCGCATCGCTTCCAGACCTTCGAGCGGCTCCAGCGCACGGACCAGAACGCAGCCGGGAAGGCCGTCGCGCAGGCAGCTCACATTCAGGCAGAAATGCAGACCGTAAATGCCATAGACGTAGGCATGTCCCGGCGGCCCGTACAAGACTGCATTGCGCGCCGTGCGCCCACTGGCCGCGTGGGCGGCCGGATCGTCTTCTCCAAGATACGCCTCGGTTTCGACAATGCGGCCAACCAGTCGCATCTTACTGGAGGAACGAGCCAGCAGCTTACCCAGCAACTGCCGCGCGACCTGCTCGGGGGGAGCATCGAAGAAGCTGCGCGGTATCCGCGAAATTTGCCCGTTCAGCGCCGGTCTCACGGGGGTCCATGTGCCGAGAACTTCATGCACGGGTTTTGGATTGGGCGCGGATTGCATCCAGCACTTCTTCGGCGTGTCCTTCGGGTGTTACTTTGGGAAAGATTTTGAGCAGACGCTGGTCCGGGCCGATGAGAAATGTGGTCCGTTCGATGCCAATGAACGTCTTGCCGTACATAGTTTTCTCGTGCAATACGTCAAACTGGTTGCAGACGGTTTCGTCGACGTCGGCCAGTAAAGAATACGGGAGGTCGAATTTCTCCTGAAACTTTTTTTGTGCTTGCGGCGTGTCCCTGGAGATGCCCAGCACCACGGCGCCGGCTTTTTGCAGTTTTGCAAAAGTGTCGCGGAAACCGCACGCTTCAATGGTGCAGCCTGGAGTATCTGCCTTGGGATAGAAGAAAAGAACGACAGGTTTGCCTGCAAAGTCCGTCAGGTTGATCGTCTGTTCGTCCTGATTTTGTAGAGTGAAGTTTTTTACTTTATCGTTGACTTCCATAGAGACCATCCTTGCATGAAGAGAATTGGCATTGCGGCATTCGCGCTGGTTGCAAGCGTACACCAATTATTCCGCAGATCGTCCCGGTCCGCCATGTACATATCCATTGGCGTGGCCGCTGTATTCGGTATCGCGTCCAGTGCGCCGTCTGCTGCGCTGTTTGCGCAAATTGCCTCCGGCCCAACGGATGCAGCTGCGACGGCAGCCCAAACCGCTAAGAAAAAGCAGCCCCTGGATCTGGCGCTGAGGTCCATCGCAGTGCTGGAGTGGACTGGGCCTGCGGGAAAGCCCACAAGTTCCCTGCTAATTCCTGTGGCTATCTACACGGACGATCGATTCATCGACGGCGACGATTACCTGGCCGACCCGGTGCCACTGCCCGTGCAAAGCGGGACGCAATACATTCTGCAGCGCAGCGGCGTGGCCCAAGGCACTTACGACCTGGACGCGGCGGGAAAGCTGCGCGGCAACTGGTTCGGCTCTGGAACATGGCAGGCATTGCATGTGCCCAATCCGTATGCAGGCGCGGCGAACAGCTCGATGGGGACACGCCCCGCGCAAAATGCGGGCGACCCGGACAGACCGCATTTCACCTCGCAGGGAGACATAGGATCCGACGGCGAGAAACTGCCGACGCTGCATTTACGGCCGCCGAAGAATGCGCCGAAGACTCCGCCCCCCGACCCCAATCGTCCTGTGATGGCGTATGGCACCCCACCGCCGCACGTCGCAGCCAATTTTTTGGCGAGCCAAGCCGAAGTTCGCCAGCAGATGGTGGCCATCTCCGACAGCTCCTCCCGCAAGGAGAGGGATTGGAGTTATCCCTGGGCGAATGGTGCGGCGAAAAATGCCATGCAGCAACAAGTGGCATTGCTGGCCCAGCGGCTCGTGCAGCGATCGTTGCAGGACAAGACCAAAGACGCCGACGATTCGGTTGCCGCTACGATTGCTGCTGCCGCAGAGGAGGCGCGGCGTGCCACGCCTGCGCTGATGAGCCGGCCGAAGGCGAAAGCTGCCCAGGCCGCAACGCAGAAGCCGCCCCCGCCGGCATTGCCGCCCCTGAGCGATGTGGACTTCCGCTGCTTCGCTTTCACGCCTGCAAAACCGCCCGCCACGCAGACGCCAACGTGCATTCTGACGGCGGAGTCGAGTGCGACAGACAGCAGCCCCGCCAGCTATGTGGCCGTCGTTGCGCAACCGGACATCTATGGAGTTCCCCAGGCGATCTCACAATCGATCGGCGACGTATCCGAACTCGACACCCATCCACGCGTGCGACTGGTGGATGTTCTGGATGCTGCCGGAGACGGCAAAGGCGACATTCTGTTTGAAATCGACGGGGCAAAAGACCGCCAGTTTGGTATCTATGAGATGAAGGACGGCAAGCCTAAGCTGGCTTACATCACGGCGAAGCTGCCATTTTGAATGAGGGTGCGCAGCGAGAGTGAATGGAGATGCATTATCCCGCTCTGGCCGCAAGCTGCGATTGGGCAGTTTCTGCTTCCCCATCACCGTCTGGATTCTTCGCTTTGCTCAGAACGACTCGGCATATTTTTTGTTACAGCATTCTTGGGTTCGCTGCCGATTGCGCCACATGTGCCAGCGCGCTTCTCGCTGCCTCCAGCGTTGTGCGGATCTCCAGGTCTCCGTGGGTGGTCCCCAGAAATGCCGCTTCAAACTGCGATGGCGGCAGCCATACGCCAGCGTCCAGCATGGCGCGATGAAATGCTGCGAATTTTGCCGTGTCGGAACGGGCTGCGCTAGCGTAGTCGGTGACAGGACCCCCCGAAAAAAACCAGGTGAACATGGAGCCGACGCGGTTTGTGATGACAGGAACGCCCGCTTCCAGCGCAATCTGCGCCACACCATCGGCAATCGCAGCGGAGGTCTTCTCCAGTTGCGGATAAATCTTATCGCGGTGCTCGATCAAGTGGCCTACCGTCGCGAGTCCGGCAGCCATGGCCAGCGGATTGCCGCTCAGAGTTCCTGCCTGGTAGACCGGCCCCAACGGGGCCACCATCCGCATGATCTCCGTTCGACCGCCGAAGGCCCCGCACGGCAAGCCGCCGCCGAGGATTTTCCCCAGGCACGTCAGGTCCGGTTGGATGCCATACAACTCCTGCGCGCCGCCCAGGGACACACGGAAGCCTGTCATGACCTCATCGAAGGTCAGCAGCGTACCGTCACGTTCTGTAATCGTTCGGAGCGCCTGAAGATATCCTGGACGGGGCGGAATGCAGCCGGCGTTACCCACCACCGGCTCGACAATGATGCAGGCAATTTTATTTTTGTATTGCGCAAACGCCGCTTCGACGGCGGAGATGTCGTTGTACGGCAGCGCCAGCGTGTGCTGGATCGTCTCCTCCGGCACCCCTGCGGAGCCGGGAATGCCGAGCGTGGCCACCCCTGAACCGGCCTTGACCAGCAGCGCGTCGGCATGGCCGTGGTAGCAGCCCTCAAATTTGATGAAGAATTTGCGACCAGTAAAGGCGCGAGCCACGCGGATGGCCGACATGGTGGCTTCCGTTCCGGAGCTGACGAAGCGCAGCATCTCCACGGTTGGAAACGCTTGACGCACCATCTCGGCCAAGTCCGCCTCGCTCGGCGTCGAGGCGCCAAAACTGGTCCCTCGCGCGGCGGCTTCCTGCACCGCGCGCACCACGTGCGGTGCGGCGTGGCCCAGGATCATCGGTCCCCAAGAGCCGAAATAATCCAGGTAGCGGTTGCCGTCCGCGTCCCACAGATATGCGCCTTCGGCGCGAACCACCAGCGGAGGGTCTCCCCCAACGGCACGAAAGGCGCGCACCGGCGAGTCCACGCCGCCGGGGAGAAATTTTTCAGCATGGAGTTGCAACAGACGGGAACGTTCCAGCATTCGAAGCATTGTTTCCAGTATAGAAGTTGGAACACGTCGCACCATGGCCGCGGGTGAAAGATCGAACCCGCCACCCGGCGATGCTACACTGGTGCTTCCCGGAATGTCCTGCTGCTCTTGTGCTCCACCTATTGCTGTCAGGTTGAGCGTTAGCTGCATTTGCATTCCGACATCCTGCACTTTTGGAACGCGACGCCCGTGCCCAGTAAACCTTCATCAAAACAAACTCCGGCCATCACCTATGCCGATGCCGGCGTGGATGTTTCCAGCGCCGACCGTACCAAGCAGCGCATAAAATACCTGGCGCAGAGGACTTTCAACAAGCAGGTATTGAGTGAGATCGGCGGCTTCGGCGGCCTTTTCAAGCTTGATTTGACGCGCCATAAAAATCCGGTACTGGTTTCAAGCGCAGATGGTGTGGGCACCAAGTTGAAGGTGGCCTTTGAAATGAACGTGCATCACACGGTGGGCGCGGACCTGGTCAACCACTGTGTGAACGATATTGCCGTTCAGGGGGCGACTCCGCTGTTTTTTCTCGATTATCTGGCAACGGGTAAGCTTGATGGCGAAATTGCGGAGAAGGTCGTTTCTGGAATGGCGGACGCATGTCGCGCCAACGGCTGCGCTCTCATCGGAGGAGAAACCGCGCAGATGCCCGGCTTTTACGCGGAGCGCGAATACGATCTGGCCGGCTTTATTGTAGGCGTGGTGGAGCGTGAAAAGATCATTACCGGCATGGGTATTCGAGCCGGAGATCTGCTGATTGGGCTGCCCTCCACAGGCCTGCACACCAATGGCTATTCGCTGGCGCGCAAGCTGTTTTTTGAGGTGGCCCGCTACACTCCGGAACTTTACGTCAATGAATTGAAAGAAAAAGCCGGCGTCGCTTTGATGAAGACGCATCGCAGCTACCTGAATATCATCCGCAAACTGACCGCAGGCGATCTGGTTGCCGGCATGGCGCACAT
>JAJZCP010000089.1 GCA_021846065.1 Acidobacteriota bacterium | reverse complement strand
TGATGCAGAAGACTTGGCGGCAGAGGCTTTGCCGCTCATGTTGCGCGGTCCATTTTTGCGGATGAAGAGAAGGCTCAGCGCCGGTGTCCAGGTAAGCGCCAGTGTCAGTGACGTGATGAGCGCGACCGACATGGTCAGCGCAAGCGCTCGGAAAAACACGCCCGTGAGCGCAGTGACGCCAATGAGCGGGAGAAAGACCACGATCGGCGTAAGTGTGGAATAGAAGAGTGGGACGGTCAGCTCGTGAATCGCACTGCGGACCGCTGCCGCGCGCTTCTGGCCCGCGTCAATGTGCATCACGATGTTTTCGACTACGACGATCGCGTCATCGATGATCAGGCCCACGGCCGCCGCCAGCCCACCCAGCGTCATCAGGTTGAAGCCTTCGCCGGTGAACTTCAAAATGACGATTGTGACCATCAGGGTGACAGGGATGACCAGCCCGGCAACCACCGAGGAGCCCCAGTCGCGCAGAAAGAACACAAGGATGACACAGGCCAGAAACAGCCCCAGCAGAATGGCGTCGCGGACGCTGGTAATGGAATCGCGGATCAGATTCGACTGGTCGTAGAAGGGCTCAATGCGAACGCCGGTTGGCAGCGTCTTGCGGATCGAGGCGACCTCCTTTGCCACTTCATTCGCAACGCCAAGCGCATCCGAGCCGATCTGCCGGTTCACATTCAGCAAGACCGCCGGCTTTCCGTTCGCTGTCACGATGGTGTAGACCGGCAGGCTTCCATCCTGAATCTTTGCAACATCGGAAACGTGGATGGGAACTCCGCTTGCGGTCGTCTTGATGACAATGTTTCCCAGTTCGGCGGCAGAGTGCACCTGCGCCCCCACCAGCCCCAGGATCAATTGATGATGCGCATGATAGAGGCCGGGAGAATCGATCACGTTGGCGCGATCGATCGCGCTCACCAGGTCGCCAACGGTGGTCTTGGTGGCCAGCAGCGCTGCAGGATCCGGCACAACATGCAGCTCCGGCACCTTGCCGCCTTGCACAGTCACCGTGCTGACGCTGGGCAGCCGGTTGAGGCGCGGCTTCAACTGATACTCCGCCAGCTCCCAAAGATCGGTCGGCGCGAGCGTGTCAGACGTAAGGCTGTAACCAAGGATCGGAAAAGACGCGAAGCCGAGCCGGGCGGTTGATATGGTTGCCGTAGCGGGAAGATTCTGGCGCACCTGGGCAATGGCGGAGTTGACCATCTGGAGCGTCGTCACCATGTCAACGTTCCAGTTGAAGAAAAGATCCACCTCCGCTTCTCCGCGGCTGGTGATCGATCGAACCGTCATGAGTCCGGGCACCAGGTTCACGGCCGACTCCACCGGCCGCGTGATGGTCACCTCCATTTGCTCCACGGGCATTACGCCGTTATCAATGCCGATCACCACGCGAGGAAAGCTGGTGTGCGGAAACACGGCCACCGGAAGCTGGAAGGCCATGTAGACGCCAGCGGCAGCGGCGATCAAAGTGAAGAAGATGATGGTGCGCGTGTGGCGGACGACCCAGAAGACTTGTTCGGTGGCTTTGCGCGCGGGCCCTGACGCGGAAGAACTCAAAGGCCGCCTCCCGCCGTTTCTGTCACAGTTGTTGTTGTCCCGGGCGGGACCACCTTCACCCGGGTGCCGTCGTCCATGGCGTAGGCGCCGACTGTTACTACTTCGTCGCCGGCCTTGAGCCCACTCAGAATCTGTGTCTGCTGATTCGACTGAGCGCCGATGGTGACAGTGCGCGGATGCGCGATGCTGTCGGGCCCGATCACCATCACATGCCGCGTATTCCCGGCATCTTCAACAATGGCGGCGGAAGGTACCAGCAAAACATTCTTCAGCGTGCGCGCCGTAATCGCCACCTGCACGGCGGTGCCCGGCTTCAGTTCTCCATCCTTGTTTTCGACCTTCACCCAGACTTCAACCGTGGTCGAGCCAGGATCGAGCGCCGGACTGATGAGAGATACCGTCCCCTCCACGGGCGCGGGCATGCCGGGCACCATCACCTTCGCGGGAGCTCCGACCTTCATCCCCTGTACCAGTGATTGCGGCAGGTGAGCGCGCGCGATCAGCACGGAGGTGTTCATGACGGTCAGAATGGGAGAACCCGCATTCGCCATCTCGCCTTCATACAGGGGGCGGGACGTCACATAGCCATTGATGGGACTGCGGATCTCAGAGTAGGCGAGCGTAGCGGCGGCTTTCTGATAATTTCCTTTTGCTTGGCGCAGCTGTCCCTCCGCAGCCTGCAATTGCGCGTGCTCGTTCACCTTTTGCAGGGCAGCGTAGGAGCGCTTCAGAATGGCGTACTGGGTTTGCGCCTGTTCATAGGCCACTTTGCTCTCATCCGCCATGCGGCGGGGCAGCGCCCCCTCCTTGTAAAGTTTTTCCTGGCTATCGTAGATTCCTTTTTTAAGGTTCAACTCATCTTTAGCCTGGGCCAGGTCACGCTGCGCCTTCTTCATCTCCTGCGGAATGGTGGATTGCGTTGCCGTCAGGTACTGCGCCCTGGCCTGTTGATATTGACCCTGGCTGCCGAGCGCCGCGCCGGATAGATCCTGATTTTCCAGCACAGCCAGAAGTTGACCGCGGTGCACCCTGTCGCCGCGCTGCACGTAAAACTTTTCAACGGGTGCGCTGATCTTGGACGCCAGCACCGCCTCATGCAGTGGCATCAGAACGGCCTCTCCCGTGGCGACAACCGGAATATTGCCAAGCTCCGCGGTGACAGCCTGCACGGGAACAGCGGTCTCCGGCGGGTGGGTCTTGCCGCCGCAGCCCGCCAGCAGTGCGGCTGCGCAGAGAACAGAAGCGAAAGGCACGGCGAGGCGCCGGCGGTGACGCCTGTGAGCACTCCTGAGCCGTGTAATTGCGAATGTTGTTTCCATGGTCTGGCGTCCCTTGCGTCTCTAAGGAAGTTTTCCGGTCAGGCGTTCCAGGTTGGCGCGCGCCACGTGATAGCGCACCGCGGCGTCAGCATCGGCTGTCTCGGTGGTGAGGTAAGTATTTTGTGCGTCAACCACCTCGATGATCGTGGCCTCGCCGGCCTGGTAGCGCAGCGTGCTCAGGTGGAGGCTCTCTTTCGCCTGGTCCACGCTTTTATTCAGCGATTCGAAGGCAGCCGCTGCGGTCTTGAGTTCGTTGGAGGTGGCATCGATTTTGGCAATCAGGTTGCGCTCCGCCAGCGTCAACGTCTTTTTTGCCAGATCCCGCCGAATCTCCGACTGCTTCACCTTGGCATGCGTCGCGAACCAATCCCAGACAGGAACATTCAGCCCGGCCTCCGCGGAATAGCCGAGGAAGCGTTCACCGGAATTTCCATAGCGCGCGAATTGCGGCGCATCGATACCGTAGTTGTAAGCCAGCGTCAGAGAAGGCAGATATCCGGCCCTGGCCGACAACACCTCAGAGTTCGCCGCCCGCACGCCCGCAGTAGCGCTTTGCAGTTCAGGATTTTTGAAGTTCGCCAGCTTTTCGATCTCCTTCTCGTCAGGAAGGGTGATCATGGCGCGCAGTGGATCCGTCAGCGTATAGGGCGTCGCGGGATCAGGAAAGAGCAGCACGCCGAGTGCTTCGTGGGCCTCCAGCGCTGCCAGTGCCGCATCGCCGCGGTCGCGCTGGCGTTGCTCCAGTTGCAGTTTGGCCTTCAGCACATCGGCGTGCGCCACCTCTCCACCCTGCTCCAGCTTCTGGGTAAGGTCGACGAAGCGTTGCGCTTCCTGCTCGGCATCCCGCGCTGCCTTCAGCTTGGCCTCTGCGGCTTCGACGCTGTAGTAAAACTGCGTGACCGTCGCATACAGGCCGCGTTCGGCAATGTCCTTCTCCGCTTCCGCCTGCGCCTGCAAGGCATGCGTCGCCTGAAAGTGTGCCAACTGTGCCAGCCCAACGGTCTCGGTCGCCTGAAACTGATTGACGTACTCGTGCACCGCGTTGTTGGCGATAAAAACCTGGCCGCGTTCCCCCGGAAGAGTCGCGCCGCTGTTGGTGCCGTTCGACTCCGTGAAGAGATAGGAGTTGATGAGCGAGAGCTGCGGCAGCAGCGCCGACCGCGCGATCGTCCGGTCGGCGCGGGAGGATTGATAGGCAGCCTTGGCGGCCAGCAGAGAGGGTTCGATCTTCAACGCACGCTGCTGCGCCTCCGCCAGTGTTATGGACACGGGCGGCGTCGAAGCGTGGGGCGCCTGCAAACTTGCCGATGTCACCGGCTGTGACGGGGAGGCGTCGTTCGGAGCCGTCGACTGCGTCTGCGCGTTCGCAAGCAGGGGCACAGCCAGCCCGATGACGACTGCAAGGCGGCTGATAAAGAGTTGGCGACGGGCGCCCTCTGTTCGTCTGGAGGACAAATCGGATGCTCCTGTGGGCGCGCCCGAGCTGCGGACGGCCCAGCGCTATTGGACCGATGATCTGGCTGGAGCAGCACCCTCATTTATGGTGCCGGGGCAATCTGAAGAATTTCTGAAGTCCCCCGGCTTTGTCGCCTTCTGGGCGCCAATCCTGCGGGTTCTATCCAGTATTCCGCAGCCCCGCCGATATGCCGTTGATGGTGGCGGCGATTGCCCGTTGCAAGCGGGGGCTGGTGTCTCCTGCCCGCTTGCGCCGAATCAGTCCAATCTGAATAAGACTCATCGGATCCACATACGGGTTGCGCAGGCGGATCGATCGGGCGAGAACTGGGTTGGTCGCCAGCAGCTCCTCCTGGCCTGTCACCGTCAGCACGGCCGCACGCGTGCGCTCGTACTCCGCCAACAGCCGGTCAAAGATCGCCGTTCGTAATGCGCGATCCTCAACCAGCAGGGAATAGCGTTCGGCGATCTCGAAGTCGGCCTTGGCCAGCGATAATTCCACGTTGCGGATGAGATCAATAAACCAGGGGAACTCACGCATCATGCCGCGGAGCAGGTCAGTCTTGCCTTTCGCAATGGCTTGCTGCAGCGCGTGACCCACGCCAAACCAGCCCGGAACGCCGTGGCGGCTCTGCATCCAGCCAAAGACCCACGGAATGGCGCGCAGATCTGTAAAGGCTGCGGACGACTTGCGCCGCACAGGCCGGGAGCCGATGCGCGCCAGCTCCAGTTCATTCACAGGTGTCGCTTCAGCAAAATATCGCAACAGGTCCGGATCTTCCGGAATGTTCTGGCGGTAGAAGCCATAGGCCGACGCCGACAGCTCCTCGCACAAAGCCTCCCAGCCCGGCTCCATCTTGCCGGTGCGATGGCCGCCGGGGCGCAGAGCCTCGGGACGCGCCAACGCATCGAGGGACGCTGCAACCATCAGTTCCAGGTTCCATTCCGCCAACACGGTATCGGAATACTTCCAGTGCAGCACTTCGCCTTGCTCGGTGATTCGAATCTCACCGCCGAAGGCATCGAACGGCTGCGCGTAGATCGCGCGATGCGTGGGCGCGCCGCCGCGGCCGACGGTTCCCCCGCGTCCATGGAAGAGGCGCAGCTTCACGCCGCAGCTTTGTGCCGTCGCGTGCAGCGCACGATGTGCCTTGTAGAGCTCCCATGTGCTGGTCAACATGCCGCCGTCTTTATTGGAGTCGGAGTAGCCCAGCATGACCTCCTGCCGGCGATCCCAGGAGTCGAGCAGCGGCTGATATTCCGCGGTGGTCCATACTTCGTGGCAGACCGCCGGCGCTTGCCGCAAATCCTCAATTGACTCAAACAGCGGCACAATCTGAACGGCGGGGCGGCTATCCCGTCGCGTGCAGGCGACACCGTGCATGTGCGCCAGCCGCAACGCGCGCCAGATGTCTTCTGCCGAACCAGCGCCGCTGATGACGTACTGTGCGAGCGTTTCGCGCGGCTCCTCCTGCTGAATCCGCTGCACCTCCTGAAAGGTCGCGAGGACATCGGCCAGATCGGCCGGAAGCATCTCGCCGGTTTGCGGCGCCTTGTCGCGGGAGACATCAATGGCCGCCAGGGCACGGGCATGCTGCCGGGCGTGCTGACGAATGTCCAGGGTGTGCAGATGCAGCCCGAAGGTCCGTACTTCGCGAAGAATCGGATCGACCAGGCTGCGCGCCAGCCGTTCGCTGCGATTCTCCTGCAGGCTGCGCCGGAGTAATTGCAGGTCCCCTAGAAGCTCCTCGGCGGTGTCATAAGGCGGCAGTGACGCTGCGTCGTGTTCCGATGGGCGGCGCCGCAGCCGCAGCTCAATGCATAGCGCAAAGCGGCGGTGTAGCTCGTGCTGAAAGCGTTGCGACATGCCACGGCCGGCAGATCCCATCTGCGCCTGGTATTCATCGAGGCGCTGCTGCAGGGCCGGTGTTATTCCAATGCGCTGGTCCGACGGGGTCAGCAGATCGACGACAAGCTGCACGCGCGACCGGTAATGTTCCAGCAGTTTTTCCCGCGCCATGCTGATGGCGCGTCGCGTCACCTCTGGCGTCACATTGGGGTTGCCGTCGCGATCACCGCCGATCCAGGAGCCAAAGCGGACCACCTGCGGCAGGTCGCCCGGCTCAATCGAGAGGCCGTATTCCTGCTGAAACGCTGCCGCGATCTCTTCAAACAGCAGAGGAATGGTCTGGAAGATGGCCACCTCATAGTAGTCAAGACCCAGCTTCACCTCGTCCTGAACTGCGGGACGATCGCTGCGGACTTCATCGGTCTGCCAAAGCGCGGTGATCTCGGCCAGCAGCTCTTCCTCGATGGCGGAGAGCTGATCGTCGGGCAGGGGAATCTCATTCAGCC
>JAJZCP010000088.1 GCA_021846065.1 Acidobacteriota bacterium | reverse complement strand
GCATGAGTTGGCTGCCCTGTGCAGCCGGAGATTTGCAAGGTGGGCCAGAAGGCCCGACAGAAGGATGAACTGAAGATGGCACGTTCGACGAAAAAAGGACCGTTTGTGGATAGCCACCTGATGGTGAAGGTGGATGCGATGAATGCAGCCAACGACAAGAAGGTGTTGAAGACTTGGTCGCGGCGTTCGACGATCTTTCCGGAGTTTGTCGGCCACACTATCGCGGTGCACAACGGCAGGAAGTTTGTTCCCGTCTATGTGACGGAGAACATGGTGGGTCACAAGCTGGGCGAGTTTTCTCCGACGCGCACCTTCAAGGGGCACACGCAGAAAGCAGCCGAGTCCGGAGCCAAGGGACGTTGATGCGGATCAGGCTCCTTGCGGGGCTGAAAAGATAAAGTCGTGGCCGGTGCGTGAAGCCGGATACGGTCAATGGCAGGTTGAGGAAAGGCAAGAAGATGGCAGCAGAGAAGACACAGGCAGAGTATCGCGCCGAGGCGCGCTTCCAGCGGATTTCGCCGCAGAAGGCGCGGCTGGTCCTGAACCTGATCAAAGGGCTGGACGCGCAGCAGGCGCTCGATACGCTCTCGTTCACGCGCAAGCGGATTGCTCCGGTGGTGCGCAAGGTGCTCACCTCGGCGATTGACAACGCGCGCTATCTTTCCGACGATCGCGGTCTGGACCTGGACGTGGATCGGTTGTACGTGAAGACGGCGATCGCCAACGAAGGCCCGCGCATGAAGCGGATTCGCCCTGCGCCGATGGGTCGCGCCTTCCATTACCAGCGTCGTCTGACGCACATCATTGTGACGGTTTCCGAGCGTGCCGCCGAGCAGCCGAAGGCGGCGGGCAAGGCAGCGAAAAAGGCCAAGACGGCCGCATAGGCCAGAAGAGGATTTGAGAGGCAAAGTATGGGACAAAAAGTCCACCCCTATGGATTTCGACTGGGCGTCAACAAGCCCTGGCGCTCGCGCTGGTTCAGCGAGCGTGAGTATGCCAAGCTGTTGGTGGAAGACGTCAAGCTCAAGGCCGAGTTGAAGGACAAGCTCAAGGCCGCCGGCGTTAGCTCGGTGGAGATTGAACGGCCCGGAAACAAGCTGCGCTTCATCATCCGCACGGCGCGTCCGGGCATCGTGATCGGTCGCAAAGGCTCCGAGATCGAGAAGCTGAAGACGGAGCTGGGCAAGCGTACCAATCGCGATGTTTTCATCGATATTCTGGAGGTGAACAAGCCGGAGCTGGATGCTCAGCTTGTTGCCGAGAACATCGCTCTGCAACTGGAGAAGCGCGTCAGCTTCCGTCGCGCGATGCGCAAGAGCGTGGATTCGGCGCTGCGCTTCGGCTGCAAGGGGATCAAGGTTCGCGTCTCCGGTCGTCTGAACGGCAATGAGATTGCGCGCTCGGAGTGGTATCTGCAGGGTCGTCTGCCGCTGCACACGCTGCGCGCAGATATCGACTACGGCTTTGCCGAGGCGAACACGACGTATGGAATCATCGGCGTGAAGACGTGGATCTATCGCGGCGACATCTATGAGCAGAAGCGTCGTCAGGGAGCCGGAATCGGCAGCACGGTTTTTGAGGGTTAGCGTTCAGGCTTGGCTTCAGGGGCTGACCTCCAGGGCTGGCCTCAGAGGCTGACCGGGCGGCAAGGAAAACAGGCGCAAAAGCGGGTAAGAGGAAATCACTATGTTGATGCCAAAGAAAGTGAAGTTTCGCAAGCAGCAGAAGGGCAAGATGCGCGGCAAGGCGTGGCGCGGCTCCTCGCTCGCGTTTGGCGAATATGGGTTGAAGGTGATGGAGTGCGGTTACATCACCGACCGTCAGATTGAGGCCAGCCGTATCGCAATGACGCGCTTCATCAAGCGCGGCGGCAAGGTCTGGCTGCGCCTGTTTCCGGACAAGCCGGTGACCAAGAAGCCAGCCGAAGTCCGCATGGGATCGGGCAAGGGTGCGCTCGATCATTGGGCCGCGGTGGTGCGTCCCGGCAAGATTCTCTTCGAGATGGAGGGTGTAACGCCGGAGATCGCGCAGGAGGCGATGCGCCTGGCCGCCAACAAGCTGCCGCTGAAGACGCGTTTTGTGCAGCGTCCGGCGGTGATCAAAGCCGCGGTGGAAGAGGTTGCAGAGTAATTCCAGAGGCAGCTGATCCGAGACGAGAGTTCGACGGGACAAGATTCAAGACGAGATTCAAGATGAGGGAATCATGGAACTGACAAAGATTCGAAGCTGGAGCGAAGACGAGCTGAAGACGCAGGAGACGCAGGTCGCCGATCAGCTTTTTCGCGTCCGCTTTCAAAGCAAGCTGGGACAGAACGACGGGGTCAAGAAGATTCGCGAGCTGCGCAAGGATATTGCGCGGATCAAGACGGTCGTGCGCGAGCGCGCTCTGGGCATTCGCCCGGCGGAGACCGCAAATCCGGCGAAGGCCGGTTCCAGAACGAGTGCGGCAAAGCGCTCCGGGAAAGGTGCAAAGTAAGTGATGACCGCAACGACAGAAACAGCCACGCCGGCGACCACAGATTCTCGCCGCAATGAGAAGGTCGGCCAGGTGGTCTCGACCAAGATGCAGAAGACGATCGTGGTTGAAGTGGAGATGCGCAAGGCGCATCCGAAGTACAAGCGCATCGTCCGCAGCTCACGCAAGTTCTATGCGCACGACGAGCAGAACTCGGCCCGCGTTGGGGATATGGTGCGCATCCGCGAGACCCGTCCGCTCAGCAAGCTGAAGCGCTGGTCGCTGGAAGAGATTGTCCGTCGCTCTTCGCTGAGCCAGACGGAAGAGACACACGCAGGCGAGTAAGCAGCAGAAGTGGCCCGATTGATCTGGCCAGGGAGAAGATTCGATGGCAGTGCAAATGAGAACAATGCTGGCCGTTGCCGACAACTCCGGCGCGCGCAAGCTGCAAGTGATTCTGCCGCTGGGCGGAGCTTCGGGGCGCAAGGCTGGCCTGGGCGATGTGGTGACAGCGGCCGTCAAGGAGTCGTCTCCGGATGGCACGGTGAAAAAGGGCAAAGTGGTCAAGGCGGTGATCGTGCGCACGCGCAAGGAGTATCGCCGCAAGGATGGCACCTACATCCGCTTTGACGAGAACGCCGCGGTGCTCATCAACGAAGCGGGCGAGCCGGTGGGAACGCGCGTCTTCGGTCCGGTGGCGCGTGAACTGCGTGAGAAGAAGTTTCTGAAGATTGTTTCGCTTGCCCCGGAAGTGATCTAAGCGCCAGCCGGAAGGCGCAGGAATTTACAGGCAGCCCTGTGGCAGCCGGATGAAAAGAGAGTAAGCAGATGGCAGGATTGAAGATTCATCGCAATGACACGGTGGAAGTGATCACTGGAGCCGACGCCGGCAAGCGTGGCCGCGTGCTGCGCGTGCTTCCGGACACGAACCGCGTGCTGGTGGAGCACGTGCGCATGGTCAAGAAGACGGTCAGCTCCAAGAGCGGGCGCAATACGCAGGGCGGCATCGCCGAGCAGGAGGCGCCGCTGCAGATTTCCAACGTTGCGCTGGTTTGCCCAAACTGCGGGCCGGTGCGCGCCGGCTACAAGGTTGAAGGCGAGACCAAAACGCGCGTCTGCCGCAAGTGTGGCACGGCGCTGCCGTTCAAGAAGTAGCAGAAATTTTGTGCCGGGCATTCCCGGTGCAACAGACTTCCGAAACGGTATACGGGCAACGGCTTCCAGGCCCACTCCGAGGAGCGGAAGAGAGAGAGAAGACGATGGCAGCACGATTGAAAGAGAAGTACAACAGCGAGATTCGCGCCGCAGTCCAGAAGGAACTGGGCCTGGGCAATGTGATGGCGGTTCCGCGCATCGAAAAGATCGTCGTGAACATGGGACTCGGCGAGGCGACGCAGAACACCAAGCTGCTGGATCCGCTGGTGGCCGATCTGGCCGCAATTGCCGGCCAGAAGCCGGTGGCGACCAAGGCGAAGAAGTCGATTGCCGCCTTCAAGGTGCGCGCTGGCATGTCGATCGGCGCCATGGTGACGCTGCGCAACGACGCAATGTATGAGTTCCTGGATCGGCTGATCTCGCTGGCCATTCCGCGCGTGCGTGACTTCCGCGGCGTCTCGACGAAGAGCTTTGATGGGCGCGGCAACTACACGCTCGGTCTGCGCGATCAGTTGATCTTTCCGGAGATCGACTACTCCAAGGTGGAGAAGCTGAAGGGCATGAACATCACCATTGTGACCACGGCCCGGGACGACAACTCGGCGCGGGTTCTGCTCAAGCACTTTGGGCTGCCCTTCCGGCAGGGCGCGTAAGCGAATTTCAGGAGACGAAAGGCAAGTATGGCAACCACAGCAAAACGAGTGAAAGACGCGCGCAAGCCCAAATTCAGCTGCCGCAAACACAACCGATGCCAGCTTTGCGGGCGCCCGCGGGCGTTCCTGCGCAAATTCGGCATCTGCCGTCTGTGTTTCCGCAGCCTCGCGCACAAGGGCGAGATTCCCGGCGTGGTGAAGTCGAGCTGGTAAGCAAAAGCAATCTTCGCTGTCGTCGAGCTAGCGAAATCAGCAAGACGCGACGCACAGTGAATGGGTTCAACGATACGGAAAGAACATCTCCGCTGGTTCTCCACAATGTGGGAGCGAACGGGAGATGAAGGAGAAAAGATGAGTCTGACTGATCCGGTAGCAGATTTTCTGACGCGCATCCGCAATGCGATTCGTGCGCGCCAGCAGAAGCTGGATGTTCCTGCTTCGCGACTGAAGGCGGAGATCGCCCGCATCCTCAAGGAAGAGGGATACATCGCCAGCTACAAGACCCAGGAAGAGCAGGGCAAAAGTGTGCTGCGCGTTTACCTGAAGTATGGCGCCGGTTCGCAGGCGGCGATTCGGGATCTGGCGCGCGTCTCGCGTCCAGGGTGCCGCGTTTACATTGGCCGCGATGAGATCAAGCGCGTGCAGGGTGGCCTGGGCATCTCGATCATGACGACGCCGAAGGGCGTGATGACCGGTCGCCAGGCGCGCCGGGAAGGCGTCGGCGGCGAGCTGCTGTGTGAAGTCTGGTAAGGACCCTGCTGCGCCGCCGAGTGCGGACGCATGCGGGATCGGCTGCAGTGGAACGCCGGAAGCAACTCTGGCGGGACTCGCAAGCCAGTGAAGGGTAAACGATGTCGCGAATTGGAAAGAAACCGATTGAACTGCCCAAGGGCGTCAAGTACGTCGTCGAGGGCAACACCGTTCTGGTCGAAGGGCCAAAGGGCAAGTCGTCCGCGCTGATTGCGCCGGGCGTCAGCCTGGCCACTGTCGATGGAGCGATTCACGTGACGCGCGAGAACGACAAGGCCGCGGCGTTTCATGGATTGACGCGCGCCCTGGTCTTCAACGCTGTGCATGGGGTTTCGGCCGGCTGGACGAAGGATCTGGATATTGTTGGCATCGGCTACCGCGCGGAGATGAAGGGCAAGTCGATGGTGGTCTTCACGCTTGGCTATTCGCACCCGATCGAGTTCCCGCTGCCGACCGGTATTGAGGTCACGATCGATCCCAAGCAGACGCACCTGACGATCGGTGGCGTGGACAGGCAGAAGGTCGGCCAGGTGGCCGCCGATATGCGCTCGCTGCGCAAGCCGGACCCGTACAAGAACAAGGGCGTCCGTTACACGGGCGAGAAGCTGAAGAAGAAGGCTGGCAAGTCCGGCTCGAAGTAATGGATGATCCGGGCCATGCACGTGAGTATGTGGCCCGGACAACGACCGAACGGAGCGGCAAGGCAGCTCCGCCGATAGGACAAGAGAACCATGATTGCAAAGATCGAACGCAACGCGATTCGCCGCCGGGTCCACTTCCGCATTCGCGAGAAGCTCTCCGGCACAGCAGAGCGCCCGCGGTTGAATGTTTACCGCTCGCTCAATCACATTTACGCGCAGGTGATCGACGACGCGCAGGGTGTCACGCTGGTCTCCAGCTCTTCGCTCGGCGCCAAGCTGCCTTCCGGCGGCAACGTGGCGTCGGCACGCGAGATTGGCCGTCTGGTCGCCGAGCAGGCGTTGGCCAAAGGCATCCGCAAGGTGGTCTTTGACCGCGGCGGCTATCTCTATCACGGTCGCGTGAAGGCGCTGGCCGATGCGGCGCGCGAAGCCGGGCTGGAATTCTAAGCAACCGGACGGGCAGAAATTTTTCAGTGGATGGGCGCGCCGCGAGGCCGCACGGAAGGACACAAAACGCAATGGCGATACTCACAAAGAAGCTGGATGCCAACCAGTACAATCTCAAGGATCAGGTGGTTGCCATCAACCGCGTGACCAAGGTGGTCAAGGGCGGCAAGAATATGTCGTTCGCAGCGCTGGTGGTTGTCGGCGACGCGACTGCCGGGGTGGTCGGATATGGTTCGGGCAAGGCGCGCGAAGTTCCCCAGGCGATCCGCAAGGGGATTGAGTCGGCCAAAAAGAATCTGGTCCGGATCAATCTGACGGAGACGACGATTCCGCATCAGGTGCTGGGTCGGTATGGCTCCGGTCAGGTGCTGCTGAAGCCGGCTCCGGAAGGCACCGGCGTGATTGCCGGCGGCGCGGTGCGCGCCGTGATGACCTCGGCGGGGGTGCAGAACGTGTTGACCAAGAGCCTGGGCACGGCTAATCCCCACAACGTGATCAAAGCGACATTCGATGCGCTGGTGCAGCTTCGTGACCGCCAGGAAGTGGCCGCGATGCGTGGAAAGAGCGTAGAGGAGCTGTAAGACAATGACAACGAAAACAATGC
>JAJZCP010000087.1 GCA_021846065.1 Acidobacteriota bacterium | reverse complement strand
TTGAAATTCGTCATCAAACTCGGCGGCGTGACCCTGGAAAACCCTGCAACTCTGCGGGGCAGCACGCAGGCCATCGTAGATTTGGTGCGCGATGGGCATCAGGTGGCCGTGGTACATGGTGGGGGCGTTGCACTTACGCGCACGCTGACGCAGCTAGGCAAGGAGAGCGCCTTCGTAGCCGGACTGCGCATTACGGATGCGGAGACCCGCGATGCCGCGCTGATGGTGCTGGCGGGCAGGGTGAATAAGCAGCTTGTAGCTGCTATCGGCAAGCATGGTCAGGCTGCAGTGGGTTTGTCGGGCGGGGATGGACTGCTGTTTCGCGCGCGCAAGAAACGCACGGCACCCGACCTCGGTTACGTGGGAGAGATCGCTTCCTCCGATCCGCGCTGGCTGCTGGCGGTTTGGGAGATGGCGGCGGTGCCGGTGATTTCCAGCATGGCGCTCGGCTTTGACGGCGAATATTACAACGTGAATGCGGACGAGATGGCGGCGGCCTGCGCCATGGCGTGTCACGCGGATGTGCTGGTATTTCTGACCGACGTGCCGGGCGTACGCGGCGCCGACGGCGAGGTGATGCGCTGGCTGAGCCTGAAACAGATTCCAGAGCTGACGCGAAGCGCCGTCGTCAGCGGGGGCATGTTGCCGAAACTCAGCGCCTGCCGCGAAGCGCTGCTGGGCGGCGTGCGCCGGGTCCGCATTTTGCCCGCCGAGGCAGCGGCGCTGTTGCCGGACATTTGCTCGGCGCGCACTCCACAAGGGACAGAGGTGATGGTGGCATGAAGCTGGAAGACTTACGCACCGCGGAAGCGCAATTGCTCGTGACAACCTACGAGCGCAACCCGATCTGCTTCGCCGGCGGCAAAGGGATGCATCTCTTCGACGAAAACGGCACAGCCTACCTGGACATGCTGAGCGGCATCGGCGTGTGCGCGCTGGGCTATAACCATCCTGCAATCCAGGCCGCCATCGACACACAAAGCCGCAAGCTGCTGCACATCTCGAACCTCTTCTTCCATGAAGGACAGGCCGAACTGGCGCTGCGTTTGACGGAGATGACCGGTCTGGACCGCGCGTTCTTCTGCAATAGCGGAACGGAGGCATGGGAGACCGCACTGAAGCTGGCGCGCGCGTATGCAACGCTTCGCCGCTCCGAAGGCCACGCGATGGGGGCTAGAATTCTAGCGCTCGAACACAGCTTTCACGGCCGCACGATAGGCTCGGTTTCAACCACGCACAAGCTCAAGTATCGCGAGCCGTTCGAGCCGCTGCTTCCCGGCGTGGAGTTTGTCCGCTTCGACGATGTCGTCGACCTGGAATCCAAATTTTCGAGCGATGTCTGCGCGGTTTGTTTGGAGCCGGTGCAGGGCGAAGGCGGCATCCGTCCAGTATCGAAGGAATTTTTTGCGGCGGCGCGCCAGTTGACCCAGCAAACCGGAGCCTTGCTGGTCGCCGACGAAATCCAATGCGGCATGGGCCGCACCGGCGAGTGGTGCGCATACCAGCACTATGGCATTCTGCCCGACGTGACGACGCTGGCCAAGCCGCTGGGCGGCGGTATGCCGATTGGCGCGATGCTATGCACCGATGAGGCCGCGCGCGCTTTTACGCCCGGTATGCACGGCACTACTTTTGGCGGCGGCCCATTGGCTTGCGCGGTGGCCATTGCCGTCATCGACACGATGCGAAAGGAAAACATGCTGGCCCACATCCGGGAAACGGGCAGCTACTTCGCCGATCAACTACGGACACTCGCACGGCGACACATAGCCATCGCCGATGTGCGGGGCTTGGGGCTGATGCTGGGCCTGGAGTTGTCGCACGCGGAAGTTGCGAAACATGTGGCCACGCAGATGATGGAGCGCCACATTCTGGTGAACCGCACCAGCGAGACGGTACTGCGTTTCCTGCCGCCTTACATCATCGAGCGCAAACATATCGATCGCACGATCCAAACCTTGGATGAAATTCTTGGCGATGCTGCCACCGTTGCAGGATCGCTCGCCGTGGCAGAAGGAGTAGAGGCATGACGGCAAAAACTTACGCATTGAAGTCCTCCGCGATCGGCAGAGAGGGACGCCGGTCGCCTGCACCTGCCTTGGCTTCGCCGCTGTCGGGCAACCCGCTGGCGGGACGCGATTTATGCTCGCTGAGGGACTTAAGTCCGTCCGATGTGCGCTTGATCCTGAACACGGCGCACGAGATAAAAGCGCAGCCGCAAGACTATCTCCACGCGCTGGATGCCAGACAACTGGTGATGTTTTTCGAGAAAGATTCCCTGCGCACGCGGCTTACGTTTGAAGCGGGCATCAACACACTGGGCGGATCGGCGATCTTTATCGACCAGACTGCTTCGCGACTCGGCGCGCGGGAGACCCTGGCCGACGTGGCGCACAATCTGGAGCGTTGGGTCGACGTGATCGTGCTGCGCACGTACGCCCACGAAACCATTACCGGCATGGCGGACTTCGCCAATGTGCCGGTCGTCAATGCGCTCAGCGACATTGAGCATCCCTGCCAGGCGCTCACCGACATCTTTACGCTGGAAGAACACTTCGGCGATTTGCGAGGTCTGCAAATTGCATACATCGGCGACGGAAACAACGTTGCGCATTCCCTGCTGCTGGCCGCCGTTCTGATGGGTGCGCACATCACCTTCGCGTCGCCGGAAGGGTACGGGCCGAAGACGGAATTTCTTACAACCGCGCAAGCCGCCGCGGCGATCTCCGGCAGCAAGGTGCGCTGTGTCGAGGATCCGCGCGAAGCTGTACACGACGCGGATGCCATCTACACGGACGCATGGACGAGCATGGGACAGGAACACGAGACTGCGACGCGTCAAGCGGTTTTTCAGCCCTACCAGGTAGATAGCAGGCTGATGACGATGGCTGCTGCTCACGCGGTTTTCATGCATTGTTTGCCTGCGCATCGTGGAGAGGAAGTTACAGACGAAGTGATCGACAGCGCGCAATCGATCGTGTTCGACCAGGCGGAGAACCGCTTGCATGTGCAGAAGGCCATTCTGCTTCTGCTGCTCGATGCGGCGCAACTTCAGTCCGGCGACGGCAAGCTCGATGACATTCGGGGTCTTAACGGGCGAGTGCGCAAGCCGTCTTCCCTTCCCAAATATTAAGCAGTTCAACAAGGAGATTTTCTGTGGCAAAAAAAGTGGTTTTGGCATATTCCGGTGGACTGGACACATCGATCATCATTCCGTGGCTGAATGAAAACTATGGGATGGACGTGATCGCGATGATCGCCGATGTGGGTCAAGGGGAAGACCTGGATGCCGTCGTGGCAAAAGCCTATGCGACAGGCGCGAAGAAGGCTGTCGTGCTCGATCTGCGGGAAGAATTCCTGAACGATTACGTCTTTCCCACGGTGCGCGCGGGCGCAGTGTATGAGGACAAATATCTGCTCGGCACTTCCATGGCGCGGCCAGTGATCGCGAAACATCAGGTGGAGGTTGCGCTGGCCGAAGGCGCCGACGCGGTCGCGCACGGCTGCACCGGCAAAGGCAACGATCAGGTGCGCTTTGAGCACGCGTATCAGGCGCTGGCTCCGGAATTGGCCATTCTTGCGCCATGGCGGGAGTGGAACTTGAAATCGCGCGAGGATTGTCTGGACTATGCCGAAGCGCACGGCATTCCGGTGGAGGCGAGCCGACAGAAAATACACTCCCGCGACCGCAATTTGTGGCACATCAGCCATGAGGGAGGCGAACTGGAGGATGCGGGCAACGCGCCGCTCGACAGCACCTGGACCTGGACGCGTTCCCCGCAGGAGGCGCCCGACCGCACGGAAACGGTGGAGATCGGCTTTGAGAAAGGGACGCCGATTTCTGTCAATGGAATGCGGCTTGAGCCCGTGCAGCTCGTCGAATTGCTGAATGAAGTTGCGGCGCGCAACGCGGTTGGCCGCATCGATCTGGTAGAGAACAGGTTCGTCGGCATCAAGAGCCGCGGCATCTACGAAACACCCGGAGGCACGTTGATTCTTGCAGCGCATCGCGAGTTGGAGGCGATAACGCTGGAGCGCGAAGTGAAGCACTATAAGCAGCAGGTCGCGCTGAAATATGCCGAGATTGTTTATTACGGGCTGTGGTTCACGCCGCTGCGCCAGGCGCTCGATGCATTCGTTGAGGAGACTCAAAGAAAAGTAAGCGGGACGGTGAAGCTGGCGCTGTACAAGGGCAATGTGAGCATCGCGGGACGGCAGAGCGACTTCGCGCTGTATTCGCCGGAGTTGTCGTCGTTCACCATGGGAGCGAGCTACGACCAGAAGGACGCGGCGGGATTTATCCGCATCCTGGGTCTACCGGCGCGAACATTGTTTCACCTGGAGCACAAACGCGAGGAGACCGTCCGGTGAAGATGTGGGCCGGCAGATTTCGCGAGCCGCTCGATGCTGCATTCGATGGCTGGCAGCGGTCGATAGGCTTCGACTGGCGGCTGCTTCCCTATGAGGTGGCAGCCAGCAAGTCGCACGCACGCGCGTTGGCGCAGTTGAAAATTTTGACGGCTGACGAAATGACTTCAATCTGCAAGGGGCTGGACGACATTCTGGCGGAGTTTGAAGCTGGGCCGGCCGGGCGCAGCCATCCAATGGTAGAGCATTCGGATGCGGAAGACGTGCATCACTTTGTCGAGCTTGAGTTGAAGACGCGCATCGGCACTACGGCGCTGAAGCTGCACACCGGTCGCAGCCGCAACGAACAGATTGCGACGGATTTGCGCCTGTATGTGCGGGACGCAATTTCCAGGTTGCAGACAGGGCTGGCTCTTTGGCTCGACTCATTTTTGGCGCAGGCGCAGGCTGCGGGCGAAGCGGCCATGCCCGCGTATACACACATGCAGCGCGCGGAGCCTGTGCTGGTGGCCCACTGGCTGCTGGCCTATGTCGCGATGCTGCAACGGGACACGAGCAGGCTGACAGATTGCTCTGAGAGGGCGAATTTTTGTCCATTGGGATCTGGGGCGGTGGCGGGCGCAACGTTGCCGCTCGACCGTGCTTTCATCGCACGAGAACTCGGTTTTACCGCGCCAACCGCGAATAGCATGGACGCAACAAGCGACCGCGATTTCGTTCTGGAGTTTCTGCAGGCGCTGGCGCAGATCGCGCTGCATGTGAGCCGGTTTGCCGAAGAGATCACTCTTTACGCCACAGCAGAGTTCGGATTCGTCGATCTGCCGGAGTCATTCTCCACCGGTTCGAGCGCGATGCCGCAGAAGAAGAATCCGGATTTTACCGAGCTTGCACGCGCCAAGTCGGGCCGCATCCTCGCTGCGTCGCATACCGTCGAACTGCAGCTGAAAGGGCTGCCGCTGGCCTACAACAAAGACATGCAGGAGACGCAGGAGGCGCTGTTTTCCGCGACCGAAGAGATGCAATTGCTGCTGGCGCTACTGCCCCGCTTTACAGCCGCGCTGCAGTTCCGCTTCGACCGTATGCGCACCGCCTGCGAGTCAGGCTTCCTGAACGCCATGGCGGCGGCGACCTATCTGGTGCATCAGGGAGTACCCTTTCGCACCGCGCATGAGGTCGTCGGCAATGCTGTGCGCCACTGTCTGAACAAAGGCTGCGAACTGGACGGGCTGACGCTCGAAGAACTACGCCAGTTCAGCCCAGCCTTCGATCCGGACTTCTTCGCAGCCATCACGCTGGAGGCCACGCTGGACTGCCATGATGTTCCGGGCGGCACGGCGCGGCACCGGGTCGCGCGGGAACTAGAATCTTTTGCCAGGTCTGCTGCAAAGCAAGGCGAGTTGGAAGAGCAGGAGGCAGGCCATGCTCGTCCGTAAAGCGCGCCTGCCGGACGCCGATGCGATCCACGCGCTAATCCGCAGCCTTTCTTATGACGGCACGCTGTTGCCGCGCAGCTCCGCGGAGATTTATGAGAACGTGCGCGATTTTACCGTTGTCGAAAATGCTGAGGGAGAGTTTGTGGGCTGCGGTGCGCTGCACCTTTACGGCCCTCATCTCGCGGAGATCCGCTCCATTGCCGTCACAGAAAAATCGCAGAAGCAAGGTGCTGGAAGCGCTTTAGTGGATGCCCTGCTGGAGGAGGCCGCAAGCCATAGCGTGACCTGCGTTTGCCTGTTCACGCGCCTTCCGGATTTTTTTCGTCATCTTGGATTTGTCCAGGTGGAACGCACCGCACTACCCGACAAAATTTACAAGGACTGCGCCAATTGTCCGCGCATCAATGCGTGCGATGAGATTGCCATGGCGCGCGGCATTCTGCCTGACATTGCTGTGCTGGGACCGACGCGGGTGGAAGACCGCCTGGTCCCCTTGCAACTTTAGGTCTTCGCGTTGAACAACTCACCACGCATGGTAAAAGCCATCCCTCTCCGTCAGTTCAACGTCCACTTGAAACAGCGCGCGGAGCCGGTCGCGCGTCAACAGGTCCGACTTGGGGCCGTCGGCGACGATGCGTCCCTGGCGCATGAGCACCACGCGGTCCATCTCCGGGAGGATGTCCGAGATGTGGTGGGTGATCAGCAGAATGCCCGTTCCATGCCGGGCAAGCCGCCGCAGCGTGTGCCTCAGCTCGGACTGTGCAGCCAGATCCAGTCCGTTGCTCGGCTCGTCGAGCAGAAGCACCTGGGGCCGATGCACCAGCGCGCGGCCGATCATGATGCGCCTGGTTTCTCCGGAGGACATTTCACCCACCGGCTTGTCGCGAAGATGCGTGGCCTCCAGCAGCTCA
>JAJZCP010000086.1 GCA_021846065.1 Acidobacteriota bacterium | reverse complement strand
CATGCGGATCGGGCGCGGAACTTCATTCACTTCTCTCCACGTCACCTGGCCGCATCAGGTAAATATCGGCGAAAATTGCCGCCTTGGACACGACATCTACTTTCACTTCGACGGTATCTATTCGCCTGGCCCTTCGATCCGCATCGACAACGACTGTTTCATCGGCTCCGCTTGCGAGTTCAATATCTCCCGCCAGATTGTCATCGGGAATGACTGCCTGATCGCCAGCGGTTGTCGCTTCGTCGATCACAACCACGGAACCGAAGTTGGCACGCTGATGCGCGTTCAGAAAGGAAATGCCGCTCCGATTGAGATCGGGGACGACGTCTGGATTGGCGCCGATGCCATCATCCTGGCCGGGGTCACGATTGGAGCCGGCGCCATCATCGCGGCTGGGGCGGTTGTGACCAGGTCCGTGCCGCCCAATGCCATTATGGCCGGAGTTCCCGCCACGATGCGCAAGTTTCGTTCTCAGCATCCGTCCTGATCGATTGGACGCTGCATCCATTCAGTGCGCCCGTTCAGTGCGCAGGATGATGATGCGCATGCCCATGATGGTGAGCATCCACAGCCGCCATCTCTTCGGCGGAAACCACGCAGCCCTCGCGCGCCTCGCAGCCTTCATGCTCGAACTGGATGGTGGTGTGGGCGATATGAAATTCGTGGCGCGCCCGCTCCTTCAGCTTCAGCAGAATGCACTGGCTCTCCGACGGCGGAATATCGTCGATGCGCACATGGCAGGCCAGCGCGCGCGACTGCGAGCCAAGCGACCAGACGTGCAGGTCATGCACATCAAGCACGCCTTCCACGCTTTGCAGGCTGTTGCGAATCTCCGCCACAGCCAGTCCTCGCGGCGTGCCTTCCAGCAGAATGTTCAGCGTCTCCCGCACGATCCCGATCGAACTCCACAGAATCAGTCCGGCAATCACCAGCGAAAGCGCCGGATCAATCCAGTTTCGCCCAGTCAGTTGAATGGCAAATCCCCCGACGATCACCGCTGCCGTGGATAACGTATCGCCCGCCATGTGAAGGAAGGAGCTGCGCAGATTCACATCCCGCGCCACGCCCCACAGCAGCACCGCGATGACCCCATTCATCACCACCCCGATCGCGGCCACCTCCATCATCAGCCGCGGCTGCACCACAACCGGCGCGCTGATGCGGCGAATCGCCTCCACGCCGATCCAAAGCGAAAGAAAGAGCAGCGTCGAGGCATTCAGAAATGCCGCCAGCACGCCGGCGCGCTGATAGCCAAAGGTCTTCAGGTCGTTGGCCGGGCGCTGCTGGAAATACACTGCGACAAACGATAAAGCAAGCGCCAGAAAATCCGATGCGTTATGACCGGCCTCCGAGACAAGCGCCAGCGAATGCGCGCGCCAGCCGGCATAGAGCGTGATGCCGACATACGCCAGCGTGGCTGCCATGGAGAGCCAGAGAACGCGGCTCGTGCGCTTCGAAGGTGCTGCGTGCACATGCATACTCTGCCTTAGTGTATGAGGACAGGTTGAAAAGCGCCAAAAGGCATTGCAGCAAGTGGGAGCCGAATCAACCCGCCGCCTGCGTGGACCGCCTTATGCGCGCATGGGAACGCAGAAAGTCGCCTTCGTGCCGGGTCTCGCGCCGCGCAGCAGCGCTGCGCAGACCGATCCAGGTCTCCGCAACGACGATGCTGTTCTCCGGGCTTCCCGGCTGGTAGCGCACCGAGCACGGCAGTCCCACCTGAATCAGCCCCGGCTGCAGCGCTTCGCTCAAAGTCGAGACGTCCTGCGCACATTCGTAGGTCACTCCGGCAATCTCGTACTGATAGAGCAGCATCAGGCGTACCGCATGCGTCTCATCCAATGCTGCGGACGCATCCGTTCCCGGCACTTCCATCGCGTCCACCAGCATGCCATCCACCAGGCGGCCATAGCTGACCAGCCGCAGGCGACGCTCGCGCTCCAGTTCTTCAGCCGTCGGCCTGCGATGGCCCAGCAACCAGACCAGAGTCGCGACACAACCCATCAGCGCCAGCGTCAGCGCCGTCCACTGCCATATTTGTGGGTTGATGTGCATTGCGCCCCGAGGTCCCCAGCTCGCTCTAGGCTGAGCATAACGCAACTGCGGACGACCAGAATCTGGCTTGCGCGTGAATTTTCACGCAAAGGGAATCCGGAACCGAAACGGGCAACAGCAGAGCCTCTTCGGTTCACAGATTCGCATGGCAGTGGTTTTACCCTGCAACGGCCGCGGCGCGGAGTCGGGCGACCGCTCAGGGTTGGCTTTTCTGCCGCACGGCTTCAAACTCATCGCCATGATTCCACTCGATGGGAGCGGAGCGGTTCAACGCCTGCCAGCCCAGCGCCATGCCAAAACGCACCAGCTTCGCGTTGCCCTCAAAGTTCCACTCCTCGTGGAAGTTGTCGCTGAAGTTGTGATAATCGTGCTCCTCGAACTGCTGAAACTTCTCCACGCCCCAGGCGCGATCGTGCCCGGCATAGATCGTGCCCGCGTCGATGGAAAATGCCGGAATGCCTACGCGCGAAAGCGAGAAATGATCGGAGCGATAGTAGCTGCCAGCCTCCGGGCGCGGATCCGGCACGATGGCCAGATCGAACTGCCTGGCCACCTCTTCGACCGTCGGATAAAAATTCGTCCGCTGCGCCCCATTCACATCCACCTCCAGCGGCACGCCAAGCGGCAGGATCATGTCGTAGTTGATGTCCAGCGTAATCTCGCCGACCGGAATGGGCGGATGCTCGCCCAGATACTGCGAGCCAAGCAGTCCCTGTTCTTCGGCAGTCACGGCGGAAAAAAGAATCGAATGCGGCAGCCGGATGCCGCTCGACGACCAGGCGTGCGCCATCTCCAGCAGCATGCCCACGCCCGTTCCGTTGTCCGCTGCGCCGTTATAGATGTTGTCACCCGCCATGCCCGGCACAAAGCCGAGATGGTCGTAGTGCGCCGTGTAGAGCACCGCCTGATCCGGAGCCGTAGACGCGCCGGGCAGCAGGGCGACAACGTTGGGCGACTCGAATCGGCGCACCGTGCTCGTCACCTGGCCGCGCATGCGGACCGCAAGCAGCACGGCATGGAAGCCGCGCTGGCCCGCGGCGGCAAACTGCTGATCGAAATTCACTCCGGCAGCGGCAAAGAGCCTGCGCGCAACGTCGAGTTGAATCCAGCTTGCCGCTTTCAGATGCGGAGCCGGATCGTCGGCCAGCGAAGTCTGCTCACTGGTGTTGGAGTTTTTCACCACGTCCCAGCCATAGCTGGCCAGATCCGTACGATGAATGATCAGCGCGCCCACCGCACCCATGCGCGCCGCCTGCTCGAACTTGTAGGTCCAGCGCCCGTAGTAGGTCATCGCCTTGCCGCCGAAAAACTTCGGATCGTTCGACGGCGGATCGCCCACGATGCAGACGATCACCTTGCCCTTCACATCCACGCCCTTGTAATCGTCCCAGCCAAACTCCGGCGCCGTCACCCCATAGCCGACAAAGACCAGCGGCGCGTCGATCGTCACCTCCGGCGTCAGGGTGCGGTTGGTCACCGTGTAATCGTCGCCCAGACGCAACGGAATGACCGCGCCATGCACCGGCACAAACTCCATCGAAGTCTTCGTCGGCTGCACCGTCATGCCCACAAAGCGAACCTGCTGGAAGTAGCTTCCGTTGTCGCCTGCCGGTTTCAGTCCGTCCAGAGCAAATTGCGTGGCCACATACTTGGCGGCCAGTTCGCCGCCGCGCAGACCCGGATAACGCCCCTCGAAAAGATCGTCGGAGATGAACTTCACATGAGCGCGAATGCGCGCCGCGCTCACGCTTTGTTCGGCGGCCTTCAGCGCGGGGCTTGTGGATGTTTGCGCACGCGCGCCCACGCTCAGCAGGAGAGCGCAAAGCGCTGCGGAACATCGGACGATCGCTCGCGCTCGCGTCCGGGATGTAAACTGCGTCCAGAATTCAAACTGCAAATGGGATGCAAACTTTCTTTGCATGGCGACTCTCCAGAGGCGTATTCTCGGCTGCAAGCCCAGATTCACGGTTCGGTTTCATTCAAACTGCCACTATCATCCTCGAAGACCTCAGGAGCTGTCGATGGCGCGCTGGCAATTCTCTCTTTCTGCTCTTTTTCTTGCTTTGCTTTCTCTCGGAGTGCAGGCGGCGTCTGCGGCGGAGACAAGAGCCGACGTCAAGCAATCCCCCGCCTGGCAGCCGACGCCCGGCACCATCACACTTCCCCTGTGGCCAGGAGCCGCTCCCGACGGCACGACGACCTCAGGCCAGCCCCGCACGGCTGCCCACGGCGCGGAGGTCAATACAACGCGTCCCGGCGACCAGCTCATCGCCGGCAAACCGGTCATCCGCCTGGGCAACGTCTCCCATCCAACGTTGACCCTCTACGCGGCAAAGACCAACAACACGGGCGCCGCGGTGCTGGTCTTTCCCGGCGGCGCCTACCGGATTCTGGCCATCGATCTCGAAGGCTCCGAGGTTTGCACCTGGCTGAACTCGATCGGTGTCAACTGCATTCTGGTGAAGTATCGCGTCCCCGACTCCGGTCCCTATCCCAACTCCGCCGCGGCGCTTCAGGATGCCCAGCGTGCCATGGGGCTGGTGCGGGCACACGCCGTGGAGTGGAAGATCGATCCGAACCGTGTCGGCGTGCTTGGGTTTTCCGCCGGAGGCCATCTGGCCGCGGCCATCAGCACGCACCACACCACCCGCGCCTATCCGTTCGTGGATGCAGCCGACAAGCTCAGTTGTCGGCCAAACTTCGCCGTCATTCTCTATCCCGGTTACCTGGCCATCGCCGAGAGCCACTTCTCCTTCAATCCGAATCTGCCGGTCAACTCCCGCACACCGCCCACCTTTCTGCTGCAAACAGAAGACGATCACGTGGCGCACGTGGAAAGCTCCATCGCCTACTTCATGGCGCTGAAAAATGCCGACGTTCCAGCCGAGTTGCACATCTATACCGAGGGCGTCCACGGCTACGGGCTGCGCCGCACCAGCCTGCCCGTCACACGCTGGCCGTCCAGCGTTGCCCTCTGGCTCCACACGATCGGCATTCTCCCTCCCTCGCAGCAGGGCGCGAAGTAGCTCAATCCTTTCCAGTTACGCCCGCCCTGAAGTTTCCGGATTTTTATCCGATGATACAGAAGCAGGCAAGCGCAGTCGGAGAACTGTCGTCTGCGAGGTGCAGCCCGCGCTGCGCATGAGTCAACTCCGGAGATCCGATGTCCGACGCAGTTCACAAGCTCTCCTTCGAGCCATTCGGTGAAGCGGAATCTGCCCCTGTACCGACCGGACGGGAGTATCCAGTAGACCAGCCAGATACGCCATGGCTGGAATCCCTGCACCGGCTGGAAATTCTGGACACCGAGCCGGAGGAACGACTCGATGCCATCGTCAGAATGGCCGCCGCGCAGATGCACGCCGACCTCGCCTCCATCGATTTCGTCGATATCCACCGCGTCTGGTCCAAATCGATCTGGAACTCCCGCCTCTTCCATCCCCAGCTTCGCCAATTTCCGCGCGAAAACTCCTTTGCCGAGCAGATCGTGCAGACCGGTGCCATGCTGCTGGTGCCGGATATGCAGGCCGACCATCGCCCGCATGGCTTCTATCGCCCGGATGCCGTTCTTCAGATGCGCTTTTTCGCGGGCGTCCCCATCCAATGCTCGAACGGGATCACCCTGGGCGCGCTCTGTCTGGCCGGCGCCGAGCCGCGTGCCGCGCTGACGCAGGAAGAGATTCTTGCGCTGGAAAATCTGGCCAGCCTGATTACTGACCAGCTTGAGCTGCGCTCCCTGCGCGCGGTCACACAAAACCCGATCACGCAAAATCAAGCCACCGAAGCACGCTCCCCGGACGTTCAGCGCACGACAACGGCTCTGGCCGCCAGCGAAGTCTGGCCCACCCCCGAAGAGCTTCAATTCGCTCTCGACCGCGAACAGTTTGTCCTCTTCTATCAGCCCGAGGTGGAGATCGCCACCGGACGCATCGTCGGACTGGAGGCGCTGATTCGCTGGAAACATCCTCGCCGCGGTCTGCTGGCGCCGCAAAATTTCATCCCCCATGCCGAAGAGAACGGCATGATCCTGCCCATCGGCGACTGGGGTCTTGCGCATGCCTGCCGCCAGTTGCAGACATGGAAAAAAGATCGACCCTGGCTCGAATCCCTGCGCGTCTGCGTCAATCTTTCCGCGCGACAGTTCACCCGCCACGGCCTCGCCGACCAGATCGAGTCCCTGCTCAGCAGCACTGGGCTGCGCGCTCATCACCTGGGTCTGGAGATGACCGAATCCACGCTGATCCCTTCCATTGGAACCACCGTCTCCGTCTTGAACAGCCTGCAACGGCTCGGCGTCTCCCTTCATATGGACGACTTTGGAACCGGTTACAGCTCACTCAGCCATCTGCACCGTTTCCCCTTCGATGTGCTCAAGGTCGATCGCTCCTTCGTCAAGCGCATGACGATGGGCACACAGCCGCTGCAAATTGTGAAAACGATTTTAGAGCTGGCGCGCGTGCTCGGCATGGATGTTGTCGCCGAAGGCATCGAAACCGAAGAACAGCGCGCACTGCTGCACAAACTCGGCTGCCGCTTCGGCCAGGGTTACCTCTTCTCGCCGCCTTTGCCCGCCGATGCGTTGGAACAATTGCTGGAGTCCCCCGAAACGCGCATCGGATTTACGACGAAAGATGTCTCCCCGCTCTCCATCTCCTGACTCAATCTCCA
>JAJZCP010000002.1 GCA_021846065.1 Acidobacteriota bacterium | reverse complement strand
ACGTAAGCCATGGGTGAAAATTTTCCTCAGCGGAGAGATGATGGCTGGCAAAGCCGCGCGCTTGCGTCATTTTTGCCAGTCGTGGAGAAATTCCTATAGCTGTGCTGCTACAATCGAGTTGACTTGCTAGTCCCTGTGAGGAGAATTTTCACCCATGGCTTACGTAATTGCAGAACCCTGCATCGGCACGAAAGATACCGCCTGCGTCGATGCCTGTCCGGTGGATTGCATTCATCCTAAAAAGGATGAAGACGGCTTTGCGGAATCCAATCAGCTTTTCATCGATCCAGTGGAGTGCATCGATTGCGGTGCCTGCGTGCCGGTCTGCCCGGTGTCGGCCATTTTCACCGCCGACGATTTGCCGGAAAAATGGAAGAATTACGAACAGATCAACGCGCAGCATTTCGGCCGCTAGTTTTGTTTCTGTCTCAGGAAAGCGCGCAGCCCCAGGGCTGCGCGCTTTTTATTGGCCGCCGCTTTCGGATGCGATTCAAGCCCCTCGACTGTAACTCTCTTCCACGCCATGATCCTGCATGAATCTGAGGCGATCGTACTGCGGACCTGGCCGCTGCGGGAATCGGACCTGCTGGTCTCCCTGCTGACGCGCGATTTAGGTAAGGTGCGCGGCGTGGCCAAGGCCGCTCTGAAATCGAGAAAACGCTTTGGCGGAGCGCTGGAGCCGATGACCTACGTCCACGCGACGTACGCGGAGAGGCCGCGCCAGGAATTGGTACGGATGGATCATTTTGAGGCGATCGCATCGCCGCTGGCGCACCCAATTGATTATCTTCGCGCGGCCACGCTTGCCTATTACGCGGAGGTGCTGGAGAATGTGCTGCCGGACCATGACCCGCAGGATGCCATCTTCCGCCTGACGCTCGCGGTGCTGGAACAAAGCCGCGTGGATCATTGCTGGATGCCGCTCACTTATTTTTCCCTGTGGGTCACGCGGTTGATTGGCTGGCTGCCGGAGACGGATCGATGCACGGATTGCGGCCAGTCCCTCGCGGGCGAGGCTGCCTATTTTCACGCGTTGGCCGATGGGCTGAGTTGCGCGCGCCACAAGAAGCCGAACAGCAGCATGCTGGGCCGCGATTCGCTGGAGTTGGCGCAGCGAATGTCGCGCGATCCGATTCGCGCGATGAGCGGCGAGCCGTGGACACGGCAATCCGGACAGGACCTGCGCCGCTTTCTAGTGCGGACACTGGAGCGCCACACAGAGCGGCGGCTGAACTCCGCAGATGCATTGTCTCGCCTCGGGGGATGATCGGTTTCGACCCCGGCCTCGATAGATTCGATACAATCAGCATCAACGCATCCGTATTTTTGAATGGAGTTTCCTGCTGTGGCATCGAATCACCCCGTCGACAGAAAAGTTCCGCTGACGTTTCAGGAATTGCTGTTCCATCTGCAACAATTCTGGGCCAGCCGAGGCTGCATTTTGCAGCAGGCGTATGACGTGGAAGTGGGCGCCGGCACCATGTCTCCTGAGACATTTCTGCGCGTGCTGGGCACGAAGCCGTTTCGCGTGGCGTATGCGCAGCCATCGCGGCGCCCTGCGGATGGCCGCTATGGGCAAAACCCCAACCGCCTCTTCAAGCACACTCAACTCCAGGTGATTTTGAAGCCGCCGCCCGAGAATATTCAGGTACTGTATCTGGAATCTTTGCAGGCGATCGGGATCGACCTGCGTCAGCACGACGTGAAGTTCGAAGAGGACAATTGGGAGTCGCCGACGCTAGGGGCCTGGGGCATCGGTTGGCAGGTGATGCTGGATGGCCTGGAGATTACGCAGTTCACGTATTTTCAGCAGTGCGGCGGCATCGATCTCGATCCCATCGCCGGTGAGATCACCTATGGCTTGGAGCGCATCGCCGCATTTTTGCAGGATGTCGATTCCATCTACGACATTGTCTGGGCGCGCGAGCCGAAAAGCGGCAAGGAAGTTACGTACGGAGAAGTCCGGTTCGCGGAGGAAGTGCAGTTCTCCGTCTACAACTTTGAAAAGGCCGATGTGGAGAAACTGTGGCAGCATTTCAGGCTGTATGAGGAAGAGTGCCAGGCGCTGGTGTCGGAAGCGCGAGCGCTGCCGGAAGACGCTAATGCTGAAGCGCACAGCCGTCTGCCGCTGCTAGCTGCTTTTGATCTGTGCTTGAAATGCTCGCACCTTTTCAATCTGCTGGATGCGCGCGGGGCCATCTCCGTGACGGAGCGGGTCGGTGCGGTTGCAAGAATTCGCGCATTGGCGGTGGCTGTGGCGAAAGCATACGCAGCGCAGCAAATACAGTCCGCTGCCACTTAAATCTTTTTGGATACGAAATGTCAGGAAGCGAGTCGAATGCCTGCTTTTTTGCTTGAAATTGGACTGGAAGAAATCCCCGCCAGCATGATTTTCGCTGCGCAGACGGAATTGGCCCAGCGCGTGGAAAAACTGCTGACGCGCGAGCGTCTTGGAACGGACATTCTGCGGGTAACGAGCTGTTCCACGCCGCGCCGTCTCGCTGTGCTGGCGGAAGGCCTGTTGCCAGGGCAGCCCGACATGGAAGAAGAAATTGTCGGCCCGTCGACAAAAGTCGCGTACAAAGATGGCGCACCAACCCCGGCCGCGATGGCGTTTGCAAAAAAATCCGGAGTGGATGTTTCGGCGCTCAAGACGATCCAGAATGCCAAGGGAGAATATGTCTCAGCCACCGTGTATCGTTGTGGGCGCACCGCCGCGGACGTGCTGACGAGTAGCCTGCCTGCCGAGGTTGCTGGAATCTATTGGCCGAAGAACATGTACTGGCGGGCAGGGAAGCCGGAACGTTTTGCGCGTCCGGTGCGTTGGTTGCTGGCGTTGCTCGATGAAGAAGTGTTGCCGCTGGAATTCGCCGGCGTCATCGCGGATCGAGTCACCTATGGCCATCGCGTGTTGCACGGAGACAAGCCCGTCGTCATTCGCGCGCCACACGAGTATGCGGAAAAGCTGGTTTCAGCCTATGTGCAGGTTGATCCAGAAGTCAGAAAACATCGCATCCGCAAGGCGCTGGATGCGGCGACGCGACAGATTCCAAGCGCGCGCTGGCGCGAGAACGAAGAGCTAGTGGATACCGTAACCAATCTGACTGAATGGCCGACAGTGCTGCTCGGCAACTTCGAGAAAGAGCATCTGGCGTTGCCGGAAGAAATTCTGGTGACGGTGATGCGCGATCACCAGAAGTATTTTGCTCTGGAAGATGCGGAAGGAAAGTTGCTGCCGAATTTTCTCGCGGTGCTGAATATTGAAGTAGACGAAGCAGGAGCCGCCGTCATACGTCACGGCAACGAACGCGTGCTCCGCGCCAGATTCAACGACGCCCGCTTCTTCTGGGACGTTGACCAGAAGATTCCGCTCGTCGATCGTGTGGAAATTCTGAAGAGCGTGACGTTCCAGAAGGATTTGGGAAGCTACTGGGACAAGACGGCGAGAAACCGCGCGGTAGCGCGCCAAATCATCGATCGATGCGATCCCCCGCTGTTCGATGCCGACTCCGTGAAATTCAAAACCTTTTGCAGTGGAGTGGACGAGGCGGCTTTGTTGGCAAAGACCGACCTGACCACGGAAATGGTCAAAGAATTTACTGAGCTGCAAGGCGTGGTTGGCGGATTGTATGCCAGAGCGCAGCGTCTCCCGGACGGCGTAGCCAGAGCCATCTACGACCACTACAAACCTGTATCACAAACGGACACCATTCCGGGTCTTCCTGCGGGTTCTATCGTGGCTCTTGCGGATAAGATCAGCACGATTGTCGACATGTTCGCTATTGGTCTGCAGCCAACAGGGTCGAAGGACCCTTTCGCGTTGCGCAGAGCGGGCAACGGGGTGGTTCGCATTCTTGTGGAAGATGCCAGGCTGAACGACAGATTGCATCTTTCCTATGTCTGTTTTGCCGCGATGCAGAACACGAAGGCAATGCAGGATGCGGTCTTATGTGGATCGATTTATGACTTCTTACTCGATCGTTTTGAGTTTTACCTTCGCGAGACCAGGAAAATTAATTCGCAAGTAGCTCGCGCCATACGGAAGGCTGGCACGACCGGCAGTGATTACGAAGTCGGTTGCCAACTGATTGGTTATGGAAAAATCGCGGGCTTTGCGACGGCGCTGCACGAGCAGGTGTGTTCACCCAACGTGCTGGCGGTTGCGGAATTACTCAAGAGGACTGCAAATATTCTGCGACAGGCGCGAGAGAGGTGGATTGCTTTCTCCGGTAATGAATCCGAAGACTTGCTCCGAGATCCAGCCGAGCGGGAATTGTCTCGCAAGGTGACAGAGGTGAGTGAAGCAATCCAGCACAGCTATCGCGAAGGAAATTACGGTGAAGTCATCTCTGCGATTGCAGGATTGCAGTCGCCTCTCAACGCATTTTTCGATACTGTCATGGTGATGGTCGAGGACGAATCATTGCGCGACAATCGCCTTGCGCTGTTATCGCGCACGGAATCTGTGGTTCGATGGGCGGCGGATTTCTCCGAGTTGGTGTCGATCTAAAAATCTGTCGAGTCATTCTGAATGAAGGTCGCGTAGCGACCAGAATGAAGGATCCAGAGAATACTGGCTGAATCAATTGAGCCAAAATCGTCTGGATTCTTCGCTTCGCTCAGAATGACTCCCTTGGATCGCGAATATCATCTTGTCATTTGAATGGCATTCGCAGGACGCCAATACCTCGACTGCGGACATTTTCTGCGACACGAAGGTCAATTGAGTTTTTGCAACCTAGCAATCAGCTTTTGCGCCAGATTCTCTTCGCTTTCGGTCCATAGCAGGCGTGTCTCCACACCGCAATTCTTTTCCACTTCCGTGGTGAACGCGACCAGTTGCTCCACATTCTTTTTCACGAAAAGCTGGTCGTCCTCGCGCAGAGGAATGTCCTCGCAGAGAAACGGCGTATCCAGTCCCAGATCCACACGAATGTGACCATTCTGCGCGTAGCTGCCTTCATCGAATTCCGGGCCGAGACCGACAACGCGCACCGTGCGAACTTCCTCTTTCCAGATGGGGTCGAGCAAGCCATCGCTCTCCGGGTACCAAAGCTTCCATGGCAGCTCGAACTCATACGCGCTGTCTTCATGCAGGATTTCCGTAGCTTCGGCCACGGCCATCTCCGGCGTCGCCGGCTCGTCGTGCTCGGCAAGGTAAACGCGCTGGAATGTGGGCGACTGCTGCCAGTCCAACGGATATACGGAAGCGGCGGTGACCAGGGCGTGGGGAAGCTGATGCATAACCTGGATCAGCTTTTCCGGGAGTGCCGTCAAGCGAAACCTGGGGAACCACAGGCTGTAATAGAGAGGATCGGCCATCCTCTTAATTGTAGTTGTTACGCTCTCGGTGAATGGCGCGAAATGAGAAGATGATGGTATGCGTTGGACAATCGAGAGGCTGCGCCTGGCAATCATCGTGGCGGCTGCGGTGCTGCTGGGGTCCATCGCGGGATCGATTTTTTACGGACGCTGGCGGCTTCGCGAGGTGGCCCAGGATCTACCAGCGCGGTTGGGCATCCAGATTCAGCAAACGACCCAGGGCTTCGTACTGTCGAAGACCGAGCAGGGCCGCAAGGTCTTTACCCTGCACGCGGCCCGATCCGTCGCTTTCAAGACCGGTGGGCGGGTGCTGTTGCACGACGTCGAAATCGACATGTATCACCGGCAGGACAACAACGCCGATACCATCGCTGGAAAGGATTTTGAATACGACCGGGACAGCCAGATCGTCACCGCCCAGGGGGAAGCGAACATTGTGCTGCATGTTCCCCAGTCCGATGTTCGTCTGGGGGCAGCGAACAAGCAGGGGCCGCAGATCGTGTATGTCACCACGCATGGCCTCGTTTTTAATCAAAAGACTGGCGCGGCGACATGCAGTGGTGAAGTGGATTTTCAATTTTCCAACTCCAGCGGTCAGGCGATGGGAGCGGAATACGATTCAAAACAGGGACACCTGCTGTTGCGATCCCAGGTTGTGTTGACGACCCAGATGCAGGACCGTCCCGCAGTGGTGCGTGCATCCCAGGCCACCTATGACCGCGATGAAAGTCAGGTCCACTTGCTGCTGCCACGCTATTCTTCCCGCACACCGCGAGGGAACGAGCAAGGAAGCGCGGGAACGGCGACCGTGTATCTGCGAGGGGACGGCTCGGCGGAACGACTGGATGCGCAGAATGCCGTTGAGCTCGCATCTGCTGACGGAACTGACGTGCGTTCCGCCGTGATGACGGTCCATCTGAATGAAAAGAACCAGCCGCGGCAAGCCCATTTTCTCGGCGGCGTGCAGTTCACGCAAAATCAACCAACGCAGCAAACCGCCGGCGGCGGCCGGCAGGCCGTCGTGGACTTTGACTCGGCTGGCCACGCGAATCGCGTCACGATTGATGGCGAAGTGAAATTCCAGCAACAGATTGACCGAGACAAGGATCATCTCCATCGCACGCTGGCCGCAAACCACTTGGTTCTGCATTTGCGCCCATCCCCGAGCGGTCAGGCGCAGTTGGAGACAGCGGATGCGACCGGCAACGCGGCCTTTGCTTCTCAAAGCATGACGCGTGGTCATCCGTCGCAAGCAACCAGTCTTGCGGCGCAAACTTTGAAGGCGAAGTTCCTTGCCGGGAACGAATTGCAACATCTCGACGGCATTGTGGATACGCGGATGCGCATGGTCGAAGCCAATGGAGATATCGACACCAGCACCGGAGATGCGCTCAGCGTCGACTTTGTCACGGGGACTCCGCAGTCACCCATACCGAAGGCCGCCAAGCCTCCGGTGCAGCGTCGAGCATCCGCAACTTCGATTGCAAATCCAGCGAATGGCGTGGAAGCCGGCGCAGGCGAGGGGCTGACGGCGCAATCGATACGGACCGCGGTGCAGACGGGCCATGTGGTGTTGCAACAGATGTCCACCAACGGGACCGGTGGCGCAGGTGTCGCTCCCGGTTCGCAGATTTCTACCGCGACCGCGGCCCGCGCCGAATACGATGGCACGACGGATACGTTGACGCTGACGGGAGCGCCGGAATTTCGCGACACCACCCTGGAGATGACCGCCAACCGATTCGAGGTGCAGCGCGCCGCTGGAAAAATGCTGGCTTCCGGTGCGGTCGAGACGACACTCCGTTCGAACAGCCAGACGCAGACTTCGCCGGGACCTCTGTTGAGTGGGGACCAGCCGACCCATATCATCGCTCGGGAAGCCGTTCTGCTACACGATACGCAGAGAGCCATCTTCACCGGACAGGCCCGGTTGTGGCAGGGAGACAACATCATCGAAGCTCCTGTGATTGAGGTATCTCAGAAGATGCAGACCCTCTCCGCATACGGCAGTGGAACCTGCGCCCAGTGCGTGCACAGCACGTTCCTGGCACAATCCGCCGAGCCGTCGCAACAGGGGACCGAGAAGGCATCGAAAGCCAACCGGCCCGGCAATCACAGTCCGGACAGTCTTGGACCTTCCACAACTCGGGTACTCAGCCAGCGTTTGCTGTACTCCGATGCGGAACGCAAAGCCAGCTTTGACAACCATGTCGAGGTCATCAACTCGGATGGCGAGGTCTTCGCCGACCATGCGGAAGTCTTCCTGACTCCTGCCGCTATGCGCTCCTCGTCGAAGGGGGTGGCTACTCCCACAGAAAAGGAACAAAAAGCTTCTTCCCAGCGCAACAATGTCTCGCAATCCTCCGTCGAAAGGATTGTAGCCACCGGACATGTTGTTGTGGTGCAGCCCGGAAGGCGCGGAACCGGGTCCCGCCTCGTGTATACGGCGAGTGACGGACATTTTGTGCTGACGGGAGATGGCGGCAATCCTCCCAAGGTGGAGGATGCGAGCCAGGGAAGCGTGACCGGACAGGCTCTGACGTTCGCAGCGCAGACACAGGCGATAATAGTAAGCGGAACAGCCAACGATTCAACCACGACGAAGACGCGGGTTCAAAAGAAATAATGCAGCGACTGACGACGGACCAGCTGGCCAAGAATTATCGCGGAAGACAGGTAGTGCGAGGTGTCTGCCTGGAGATCCACAAGGGTGAAGTGGTCGGTCTGCTGGGACCGAATGGCGCGGGGAAGACGACGACCTTTTACATGATCGTCGGCCTGGTGCAGCCGGACTCCGGGCGGGTGCTGGTCGGGGACCGGGACATCACGCGCCTGCCTATGTATCTGCGGGCCCGCAATTTCGGAATCAGCTACCTGCCGCAGGAACCCTCTATTTTTCGCAAGCTCACGGTGGAGGAAAACATCCTGGCCGTGTTGGAAGTGCAGCCCGGCGGGTGGGAGCAGCGACGGACCCGCATGGAGCGGCTGATTGAACAACTGAGCCTTGGGCACGTGAGGAAAACCCGCGGCTACGCGTTGTCTGGCGGCGAGCGGAGACGCGTGGAAATCGCCCGCTGCCTTTGCATCGAGCCGAATTTCATTTTGCTGGATGAACCGTTCTCAGGAATCGACCCGATTGCAGTTCATGATTTACAGGACATTATCTTCGACCTGAAAGCCAGTGGATACGGCGTGTTGATCACAGACCACAACGTGCGTGAGACGCTTACCGTTACCGACCGGGCGTACATCATCAACGAGGGCAAGATTTTCCGGACGGGCACGCCGGAAGAATTGGGTCAGGATCCGGAAGTGCGGCGGGTGTATCTCGGGGAAGGCTTCACCCTGGGCTAGAAACGGTTCTGACAGGCATGTGTCCGGAAATCCAGTTGGCGCGGCTGGGTCGCCGAAAGATGAACGACCGCCCCGATAAGAACACTGCGTGCAATTTGAATGCAAATGTTCTAACTATCACAAAATAAAGTTGATATTGGTCGTTCGTCGAACAAAAAAGGTTTTCTGCCAATCTGCCCGTGTACACTGAACCTAACTTCATTCTCCACTGGAACTCTGCCATGGCTCTTCTTCAACCCCGGCTTAATTTGAAGGTCTCGCAGAAGCAGATTCTGACGCCGGGCCTGGTTCAGATGGTCAGCCTGCTGGCCTTGAACAAACAGGAACTGAAGGAGATGATCGACGCCGAGCTGCTGGAGAATCCTTTGTTGGAGGACATGGAGGAGACCGTCCCGCTTGTGGAGGATGTTCGCACTCCGGAAGAAGCGGCCCCGACGGTAACGGAAAAAACTGAGGAGCGCGATCCGTTCGACGAGATCGACTTTGGCTCCTATTTCCAGGACTATCTGGACCCCGGCTACCGCACGCCGCAGAGCACCGAGATCAACGAGAAACCTTCGTTCGAAAACTTTCTTTCCAAGCCCACAACTCTGACCGATCATTTGATGTGGCAGTTAGGCTCGCTGCATCTTACCCCAGGCGTTCGCGAGGCTGCCGAGCTGGTGATTGGCAACCTGGATGAAGATGGATATCTGACCGCCAGCGATGAAGAAATGCTCGCCGTGCTGGCCCAGCAACGCCCGCGTCCGTGGCCCGCAGCGCGTGTCGATGGGGTTGCCGAAAAGAATGGCCATGCGGCATCGATCCCGCAGACGATTGCGAGTGGATCGAAGGGCCTGAATGGGTTGAACGGCCTAAGCCAACCTGCGGACGCTCGCGTGCCCGATGGAGCGACCAGCGATCTCAAAGGTACGACCGACGGGCCCGCGCCATCCACCGAATATTCACCCGCGCTGAAGGGCGATCTGGCCGAGGCCCTCGATATTGTGCGAAGGTTCGATCCCGTTGGCATCGCCGCGCGCGATTTACGAGAGTGCTTGCTGACCCAGTTGGATGTGCGTTCGCAGCAGGCCGGAGAATTGGCCGAGGGGATTCGGCTGGCTGCAGCCGCGGACGATGCTGAGGCCGATCTGCACCCTGCCGATACGGCGGCGGAACAGGTTCAGTCGGAAGCTGGTGCGATCATGGTGCTGGCGCGGCGAATCATCGACGAATTTTTGCCGCACTTGTTAAAGCGGGACATCCGCGAGCTCTCCCGGTTTACGGGTAGCCCGCAGTCCAGGGTACAGTTGGCGATTGAGTCGATTCGCGCGCTGGACCCCAAGCCGGGCCAGCGTTATAACCGCGAGCAGCCACGCCTGATTGAGCCCGATGTCGCCTTCCAAAAGCGCGATGATGAATATGTGATTCTCATCAACGATGAGGAGATGCCGACACTGCGCTTGAATCAGGGGTATCGCCGCATGTTGAGCCAGGAAGGCACCGAGCGCGAGGTGCGGGACTATGTCAAAGAGCGTTACCGCTCGGCCATTCAACTAATGCGCAACATTGAGCAGAGGAAGAATACAATTTTGCGCACCTGCGAAGTGATTGTTCGCCGTCAGCACGAGTTTCTGGAGCAAGGCGTCGACGCGCTGAAGCCGATGATGATCAAGGACGTCGCCGAGGAAATTGGCGTACATGCGTCGACGGTAAGCCGTGCTGTCGCCAACAAGTACGTGCATACGCCGCAGGGGGTCTTCGAGCTGCGCTTCTTTTTCTCGGAGGGTGTGAATGGTCCCGAAGGATCGGACACGCCGCTGCTGCTGTTGAAGCGCAAGGTGAAGAAGATGATTGAGGAAGAAGATTCCAGCAAGCCCTTGACCGACGATGCCATCGCCCACCTGCTGCAATCGCATGGAATTGCGGTCAACCGCCGCACTGTGGCCAAGTACCGCGAAGACATGGGAATTCCCAGCACCCACCAGCGCCGCGTTCGCATCTGATGGAGTAGGGAATCATCCGGAAAATTTACGTCAGGGAGGAAGCGAATGGAGTGCGAACTCACCGGCAGAAACGTAGCCATCACGAAGAATCTGCGAGCCATGGCGGACGAAGGTTTGGCACGCATCGAGAAGATCGTGGGCAGGGGCGCCAGCGCGCGCATCATTTTCAGTTCTCAGCGGCATCTTTCGACTGCGGAAATTACCGTGTCTGCGCGGCAACACACCGTGGTGGGGCTGGCCGAGGCGCCAGACCTGACCATTGCCTTGCGAACGGCACTTGAGAAAGCGGAAAAGCAGGCGATTCGGCGCAGGAAAACGAGGGTAGAGAAGAAGCGCCAGGCCAAGCCCATCAGCGCTGTGTTACCCGCCGTTCCTTCGGAGCAGAAAGCGCCATCCGCGGTCCGCGGGAACGGAAAGCCAGCAGTCCCCGAGAAGAGAAAATCGACGGGAGTACATATTGTGGCTGCCCCGGAAGCGATGGCCCTGCGCCCCATGACCATTGAGGAAGCGGTCAAGGAGGCAGAGTCCCTCGACCGGCAGGTATTTATCTTTCGCGACCTTGCGGGGGATGTGAAAGTGCTGCATTGCGCGGGCGACGGCCTGGTGCGGCTGACGGAAGTTTCTTAATCGCGAGCATCGCATCAAGATTCTGCGGCTCCGTGGCGCTGTTTGAACGTACAATCTTGGTTCACGTAGGCATCTGTCTAAAAAACTGCCGCGGAGCTGAAGAAGACCGATGACGCGCATTGCTGGCAAGAAACCAACCAAGAAAAATCCCGCCAAGCCCGGTACGAAGGCACAGCTGCAAGCGGTGATCGCGGAACTCGGCGTGACCGCCGCATCCAGGCGTGTTCGCAGCCCCGAAGCCAAACGACCCCTAGGCGACAACGAACTTGTCATCCTGACAGGAATGTCGGGTTCGGGAAAACTGTCTGCTCTCAAGGCGTTTGAAGACCTGGGATATTATTCGGTCGATAACCTTCCAATCGACTTGATTCCGGCATTTGCCGACCTGATCCGCCAATCTCCTGAGACGAACCGCGCCGCTCTGGTGATCGACGTCCGGGAAGGCTCCCACCTCGACCGCTTTCCGGCGATCTTGCGCAAGATCCGTCAATCGACTTCGACCCGCCTGCTGTTTCTGGAGGCCTCCGACGAAGCGCTGCTGCGGCGGTTTTCAGAAACCAGGCGCCCTCATCCGCTGGGCCGCATCGATACCATTCGGCGCTCCGTCCAGTCCGAGCGAAAGTTGCTGGAGCCGCTGCGCAACATTGCGGACGTGTGCATCGATACGACAAATTTCAATGTGCACGAGTTGCGCGCCCACATCAATGGTCTGTTTCAGCCGGAGAGTGGCGAGAAGAATCTGCTGATTTCTTCGATCAGTTTTGGCTACAAAAATGGCGTGCCGCAGGAAGCTGACCTGGTCTTCGACGTGCGCTTTCTGCCCAATCCGCATTTCATTCCGGAGTTTCGTCCGCTGACAGGCCAGGACCAGAAAGTTGTGCGCTACATCAACCGGTTTCCCGAGACGAAGGAATTCATTCAGAAGGTCCACGATCTGCTTTTATTTTTGTTGCCGCACTATGTGCAGGAAGGCAAGAGTTATTTGAGTGTGGCCTTTGGCTGCACCGGCGGCCAGCACCGTTCGGTGATGATCGCGGAAAAAATGCAGGCGCTGTTGCAGGCCGATGGCTACCAGGTGAAATGCCTCCACCGCGATATGCCAAGGTAGGGAAGAGCGTCCCACCTACATCAACTGCACGGCATCGACATCCACGGTGATTTGGCGGCGGGGAATTTCCGCCGCATCGGCGAAGGCGAGCATCTGCCGCACGGCGGCGGCGAGTTGTTTGCGAGACGATGCTTTCAAAATCAGATGGAAGCGATGGATGCGCTTGATGCGCGCGATGGGCGCGGCCGCCGGACCCAGCACGCGGACGCCGGGAAATGTCTGGTGCTGAAACCACTGGCCGAGTTGACTGGCCCACTGCGAGGCCTTGGCCGGGTCGGTATGTTCAATCAGGATGTTGGTGAGCATGGCGGCGGGCGGATAGTGCAGCAGTCGGCGATAGCGCAATTCCTGTTCGACGAAGCCCAGATAATTATGCTCAGCGGCACAACGAATAGCATAGTGGTCCATGTGGTGTGTCTGCACCAGCACCCGCCCCGGCAGTTCGCCACGCCCGGCGCGACCGGCCACTTGCGTGAGCAGTTGAAAGACGCGCTCGGCGGAGCGGAAGTCGGGCAGGCTGAGGGCGTGGTCCACGCCCAGCACGCCGACTAAGGTGACGCCGTGGATGTCATGCCCCTTGGCGATCATCTGCGTGCCTACCAACAGATTGATTTCGCCGCTATGCAGCCGCGCAAGAATGCGTTCGTAGTCGCGATGATGGCGCATGGTGTCGCGATCCATACGGGCAATGCGCGCGTGCGGAAACATCTCCTGCAGGCGCTCCTCGCCCTGCTGCGATCCCACGCCAAAAAAGTAGAGATGCTCGCTCTCGCACTTCGGGCAAAGTTTGGGAACGGTGCGGCGAAAGCCGCAGTAATGGCACTCCATGCGTTGATGGACGGGCGAGCGAAGATCGTCCTCCGCGCCAGACTTGTGATGGGTCAGCGCAATGGCGCAGTTCTCGCATTCCAGCTTTTCCCCGCAGGTCCGGCACATCACCACGAAGGAATAACCACGTCGATTCAACAGCAGCATGGCCTGCTCCCCGCGCCCCAGCGTCGCTTCGATTTCCGCAGTCATCGCCCGTGAGAGGAGAGCTTCCTGACCGGTCTCGGCAAACTCCTGGCGCATGTCGATTAGAGAAACCTCCGGTAACGGCCGGTTGCCCACACGCTGCTTCAACGAGAGCAGAGAATATTTGTCGCGCTGAGCGTTGGCCCACGATTCCAACGATGGCGTGGCCGAACCGAGGACGATGGTCGCGCCCGCCAGCTTGGCGCGCATCACGGCGACATCGCGCGCATGATAGCGGGGCAGTTCCGCCTGCTTGTAGGAAGTATCGTGTTCCTCGTCGATGACGATTAGCGCCAGGTTGGCGATAGGAGCAAACACGGCTGAGCGGGTACCGACGACGACATGCGCTTCGCCGCGACGGATCCTGTGCCATTGCGCGGTGCGTTCGGAACCGGTCAGCGCGGAGTGCAGCAGCGCCACCTGATCGCCGAAGCTGAATCGCAACTGCGCCAGCATGGCTGGAGTGAGTCCAATTTCCGGCACCAGCAGCAGGCTCGGCAATCCCGCATCCAGCGCCCTCCGCATGGCCGCGATATACACGGCGGTTTTGCCGGAGCCGGTGACGCCATGCAGCAGAAACGGTTGAAATTTTCTGGCATGCACGCTGGCGGCAATCTGCAACATGGTTTCCCGCTGCGCGTCGTTCAGCATCGCCTCCACCGGAACCGACGACGAAGCGAGATCGCGCGAAAGCGCGAAGCCGTCGAGAAAGCCCTCCGCGAGACCATCGGCAGGCACTTCCTCGATGCGCACCAATTGGCGCCGAACCAGCGTGCCCAGAGTGGATTCGGGCAAGGAAAGTCGCCGGATTTCCGACGCGGGCAGGCGTCCGCCCGCGCTGGCCAGTTCCGCCAGCAAACGTTGCTGATTTTCGTTTAGCCGGGGCAATCGCGCATCGGGTACCAGAACGGCAACACGGACTGTCGTGCGCAGTTCACGCGCTGTGGCCGTGGATTCGCGTTCAATCATGCGCTTGGCGACCAGTTGATGCAGCGTGGCGGCGCTGGCGGAAGTCTTGCTTCGCAGTATGGCGGCGCGGGACTGACCGTGCTCGGCGAGAAATGCAAGCACTGCGTGTTCGGCTTGTTCAGCAGCATTTGCATTGAGCGATTGCTGCTGCGGCGTTTCAAGGGCCGCAGTGCCGCGGCAAGTAATGGAATATGCTGTCTCGCGTCGCATCTCCGCGCCAAGGGGAAGCATGGTGCGCAATACTTCGCCCAGCGGAGCGAGATAATATTCGGCGATCCACCGACCTAACTGCAGGAGATGTTCAGAGAGCACTGGCTCATGATCGAGCACGCGCAGGACGGGACGGACCTTTGCTGTGGAAGCATCGTCGGCGAGCGGGGCATGATCGTGCAGCGCAACGACAACGCCCTGGAACTGCTCGCGCCGGAAGGGAACCAGGACGCGTCCGCCTACAACGGGTGAGGCGCCTTCAATGGAGTACGTGAAGGCGCGATCGACCGGCACGGGCAGCGCGACGTCACAGAAAAGCGGCATAAGGAATCTGTATCACGATGGAGACGGCGCGTCATGGCATCGCTCGAATTGTTCACTCCGCCCGCAAAATATGTTCTAGCGCGCGGACACCAGGTACTCGTCGAAATGAGCCAGGGTCCGTTGCAGCGCCAGCTTGGCGGCGGCCGGGTTGTAGCTGGCGCCTATGTCGCGGTTGAAGGCGTGTCCGGCCTCCGGGTAGGTGAAGACGGAAAATCCTGGATACTCGTGCCGCACCTGTTCCACCACGCTTTGCGGAATGTGATTGTCCTCGAGGCCGAAGTGAAAGATGGCCGGGCAGGTGGATTTTTCGTGGATGTAATTTTGAATTCCGCCGGGATAATACGAAACAGTCGCATTGGGATGGAGACGCGTGTTGCTGACCCAGGCCAACATGCCGCCCCAGCAGTAGCCGACGACACCTACTTTGCGCGCGCCGTGCTCGCGCAGATACTGGATGGCCGCGGCAATGTCGGCCAGCGTTTGATTGACCGGAATGCGCTGCATGATCTGCATGCCCTGTTTGCCGCCTTCGGGGTCATACGCCAGTTCTACATCACGCTGAGCGCGGTCAAACAACGCCGGCGCAATCGTCAGATATCCAGCCCGTGCGAATCCGTCGGCGACCGAGCGGATGTGCGCATTCACGCCAAAGATTTCCTGCAAAACGACGATTCCAGCCTTGGGCTCGCCTGTAGGTTGTGCGATGTAGGCATCGAACTTGTGGCCGTCGGCGGCCTGCAATTGCGTATGTTGCGACATTTTTTCTCCTCGAAACTCTTTTCAGGATGCAGCCGCAGCACCGATGTTGAATGCAGCGGCTTCAGAATTCAGCTCTCACCGCGTTGGGGCGGCGCCAGGTTGAGAAACTTCATGGCCAATTGCAGGTCCTTCCATGTCTCCGCTTTCTGCCGCGGATCGCGCAGCAGATAAGCCGGATGGTAGGTGACGATCAACTTCGTCCCCATGCAATCATGCACCTTTCCGCGCAGTATCGAAAGCGAGGCCTTGGTGCCCAGCAGATAGGTAGCTGCCGTCGCTCCCAGCGCGACGATGAGCCTGGGGCGCACGATGCCGATTTGCTGAAATAGAAATTGCGTGCACGTATTTGCCTCGACCGGCTCGGGCACACGGTTCTTCGGCGGCCGACAGTTCACGATGTTCGCAATATAGACGCGCTGGCGGTCCAGGCCCATGGCCGTAATCATGTTATTCAGCAGTTGTCCGGCGCGGCCGACAAAAGGGACGCCCTGCGCATCCTCATCCGCTCCGGGGCCTTCGCCGACGAAGAGCAATTCAGCATTCGGATCGCCGTCGCCGAAGACAATCTTGTGACGGCCTTCGAAGGCAAGCTGGCAGCGGGTGCAGTCTCCAATTTCCTGGCGAATGGCCACGAGCGCCGCGGCCCGGGCCTCGGGTACGATGGCAGGCGAAGAAAAATCGATGGCTACGGGCGACACGAGAAGACTGGATTTGGGCGGCATGATGGGCAGGGCCTCAACGGGCAAAGGATTGGGCGCAGAATTCATTTCCGGCAGCGAGAGAGTCCCACCAGGATCGGGCGTCGATAGGTCCAGCTCGCCGCGATAAAAATCAACCCCGCCCATCTCCCGGCAATAGGCGAGCACGGTAGCGAGTTGCTGTCGTTGTTCCGCGGAGAGAGGCGTTTTCATGGATGGAACATCGGTGCTGGAAGCCCTAGCGGTTGGCAAGGATGGAAACTGCGTTCATTTCGGCCATGACTTGACTCGGCCGATGCAATCGCAGAGCTTCGTCCAGAATGCGATCGGCCAGCATCCGCTTTGGCATCTCCGGCAGTTCCTGCGATGACGTGGACGTGAGAAAAGTGACAGCATTGTGATCGGAATCGAAGCCAATGTGTGGGCGGGCCACGTCGTTGAGCACGATCGCGTCGACACCTTTGCGGGCCAGTTTATCGCGGGCGTGTTCCAGCGGACGTTCCGTTTCCGCGGCAAATCCAATGACCAATGTACCGGGTTTGCGGAGGTTGCTGATCTCAGCCAGAATGTCTTCGGTGGGTTCCAACTCGATGGTAATTGGACCAGTACGCTTGATCTTCTGCTCCGCGCGCAGACGCGGCCGGTAGTCCGCGACTGCCGCCGCCTTCATCACCAGGGTTGCTTCTGGAAGATGCTTCAGCACGGCCTGCCGCATTTCCGCTGCGCTGGTAATGGAAATAAACTTGCAGCCGGATGGAGGGTCCAGGCGTGTCGGCGCGCTGATTAAAATCACGCGAGCGCCGCGGAACAATGCCGCCTCGGCAAGCGCGTAGCCCATTTTGCCGCTGGATCGATTGCCGATGTACCGCACCGGGTCGATCGCTTCGCGCGTTCCTCCTGCCGTTACCAGGACAGTTTCGCTTGCCATGTCATGACGACGGTGCAGAACATCCAGAATAGTGCGTACCAGGTCCTCGATCTTGGCCAGGCGACCTTCGCCAAGCATGCCGCAGGCTAGGTGGCCGCTCTCGGGCGCAACGATCGTCGCGCCACGCTGGCGAAGGATTTCAAGGTTGGCCTGAGTGGCCGGATGCTCCCACATTTGCACGTTCATGGCGGGAGCAAGAATCAGTGGCGCGGCTGCGGCCAGCGCCATGGTGGTCAGAAAATCGTCGGCCATGCCGTGCGCCAGCCGCGCCAGAATGTCGGCGGTTGCGGGCGCGATGATCAGGGCCTCGGTCGATTGCGCTTCGGAAATGTGTTCGATGGCGGAATGTGCATTGGGAACCTGGCCGTCGCTGTCCCACAGGCCGGTGATGACACGGTGGCCAGTGATGCCGGCAAAGGTCAAGGGCGTGATGAACTGCTGTGCCGCCGCAGTCATCACGACATGCACGTCGAGCGCCTGCTGCTGCAGCGCCCGCACCAACTCCGCCGCTTTATAGGCGGCAATCCCTCCGGTAACGCCGACCGTGACCTTCATAGGTCTGATTCTACCTCCGGCTGCGGGTTCGTTGCCTGTTCGCCGAGCGGCGCATACCAATTTCAGCGGCCGGCTTCCGCCGGCGCGCCGGTGGCGTTTATGTGTGCAAAATCGGGGTATAGCCCGCGGGCAACCCCATCTCTTTCCGAGAGGGACCTTCCGGGACGATATAGCTGATCAGGCCCGCCTGCAATTCATCCTGCGCGATGCGGACGGCCTTGGTGGAGCGGTTGGGAACCATCGGGCTCGATCCGGATTGTAACTGTCGCGCGCGACGGGCGGCTAGGTGGACCGCTCTGTATTTACTTTCTGTAACAGCAAGTTCTTCCATGATGCGACCTCCTGCAATGCGGCTGAGCCGGCTGCTGTTTCGGATGCAATCTAAGGCTGGTGCAGAGTAACTCCAGCTTACAGGGAGAAACCGAAAGACGCCAGAACTGGTTGCAGCCGCTCGGCAGAGTTTTCCAGCAGGCATTGCCGAGCCAGGGTTCTGGCGCGGTGCAATTCCGGGTTCTCCGGTTGGCCGCCGCCTTCCCTCGCTTCAGCGTAGCTGCGTTCGGCCAGTACGATCGCGCTCAATTCCTCCGCCGCCCTTTCCAAAACATCGTTGACCAGAACATAGCGATATTCGTGATACTTTTCGATCTCCTGGCGAGCGGTGGCAAGCCGTTTCTGGACCACAGATTCATCGACGCCGCCTTCCGCGCGGCTGCGGTTGCGGAGCCGCCGTTCCAGCACATCCGGATTGGGAGGAAGAATAAAGATGCAGACCGCTTGCGGCATGTTTCGCCGCACCTGCGCCGCACCCTGCACGTCGATGTCGAGCAGCAGATCGTTGCCCCGCGCCGCCGCCCGCACCAGGCTGGTCCTGGCTGTGCCATAGTAGTTCCCAAAAACGTCGGCATGTTCCAGAAAATCATTGGCCGCGATCATCCGCTCAAACTCTTCGCGATGGATGAAGTGATATTCGCGCCCTTCCTGTTCCGATCCGCGCGGCGCGCGCGTGGTCCATGAGACAGAAAAATCCAGGTTCGGAACCATGGAACGCAGCTGGCTCACCAGCGTGGATTTTCCCGAACCGGAAGGCGCGGAAAGAATAAATAAAAGTCCTGCCACGTGCAGGAATCTCCTGAGATACAAAAGGATCGATTCTCTCAAGACTACTCGAGATTCTGGACCTGCTCGCGTGTCTTTTCGATTTCCGACTTCATCGCCAGGCCCAATTCCGTAATGCCTAGGCTGCGGGTGGCGATGTTTCCGGTCTTGGAAAGCGTCGTGTTGGCTTCGCGGGTCATTTCCTGCAGCAGAAAATCGAGCTTCTTTCCCAGTTCGCCTCCCTGCTGCAACAGACGAAGAAATTGGTCGATATGCGCGCGAAGCCGGGCCAGTTCTTCTTCAACGTCGCTGCGCTCGGCAAGCAGAGCGGCCTCCTGCAGGATGCGGTCCCGATCCAGAGCGAACGTGTCGCCGAGCATTTCGCGCATTTTCTGGTCGAGCCGCTCCGTCTGCGCCTGTTGCATGCCGGCGCGCAAGCTGGCCAGCTCATCCACGTGCTCCCGCAGTCGCCCCAGGGTGCGCTCCAGTTCCGCAGCCAGGGCTTGGCCCTCCTGCGCGCGCATCGCGTTCAAGCTTTCCATGGCTGGCGCCATGGCGGCCGCGGCGGCGAGTTCGATGCCGGCCTGCTCTTCTTCCTCGGGACGGGCGCTTTCCATCGACCACACGCCAGGAAGACGCAGGGCGGCGTTCAAGTCCGGCTGCGCTCCCCGCAACTTATGCGCGTGGGAGGCCGCTCGAAATGCGTCCACATAGGCCTGGATGATGGCAGGATTGTATTGAGGCGATGGCGCCGAGTTCTCTCGATGCACAGACAGACGCACCTCGACATGCCCACGGCCCACGTGTTCCTTGATGGTTTTTCGCCATTGCATTTCGAGTGCGTCCATGCCACCGGGTAGAAAAAACTGCAAATCCAGGTAGCGGTGGTTGACGCTCTTCACGGTCAACACAAAGTCGATGTTGCCGGGCGCGGTTGCGGTAATGCGCGCAAACCCGGTCATGGAACGGATGGGCAGGTCACTCATGGATGGTTCCGCGCTGCCACCGCGGCCTCGGAGATATCAAAAAATTGCAGATGGTGAAGTTTCTGAAACGTTGGAGATGTCATGAGTAGTTCCTCGTAGGTTCCGATAGCGGTGATGGAACCGTCCTCGATCACCGCGATTCTGTTCGCTCTTCTCACCGTAGAGAGACGATGCGCAATGACAAATACCGTGCGGCGATGCATCAGGTTCGCCAATGCCGCCTGAACCAGCGACTCGCTCTCCGCATCCAGGGCCGAGGTGGCCTCATCCAGAATCAGAATGGGAGCATCTTTCAGCAGCGCGCGGGCGATGGCCAGGCGTTGGCGTTCTCCGCCCGACATGCGAAATCCCTTCTCTCCGATGATGGTGTCGTAGCCCTCCGGCATCTGCTCGATAAAGTCGTGCGCCAGCGCCGCTTTGGCGGCATCGATGATCCGCTGCTTGGGTACGTCGGGCTGACCATAGGCGATGTTGTTGCGCACCGTGTCATTGAACAGAATCGTTTCCTGCGTCACTTTGGCAATTTGCGTGCGCAGGGAGTGCAGCGTGACGTCGCGCAGGTCGTGGCCGTCGATGGTGATCTGTCCGCTGGATACGTCAAAAAACCGAGGAATCAGGTTGACGATGGTGGTCTTGCCGGCGCCGCTGGGCCCTACCAGCGCAATCACCTCGCCCTGATTCGCGGCCAGTGTAATGTCGTGCAGCACTTGTTTGGTGCCTTCATCATCGGAATAGGCGAAGCTGACGTGTTTGAAACAAACCGCCTGTTGGAAAGTTGTCAACTGCACGGCGTGCGGCTTTTCGCGCACGTCATCCTGTGCGTCCATAAAGTCGAAAATGGAGGAAGACGCGCCGAATGCCTGCTGGAAATTATTGTAGAAAAGCGCGAATTTCCGCACCGGATCGTAGAGCTTGAAGGAGGCGAAGATAAAGGCGATGAATGCGCCCTCCGTCATGGCGTGCTGCTGAATGCGAGTGCGGCCCAGCAACAGCAGCATGGCGATCGCGATGGCGCCGATCAAGTCCATCAACGGCGAGCTGATGGCCTGCGCGCTGACCGAACGAAGATTGGCGCGGAACAGTCGACGCGCCGCGGTGCGAAACCGGACCAGCTCCCACACCTCCATATTGAAGGCCTTGACGATGCGATTGCCGGTGACGGTTTCATGCAGAATATTCTGGATTTCCGCCAGCTTGTCCTGTCCACTGCGCGTCGTCGTCCGGACACTGCGCCCGATGCGCCGCGCCGAAGACATGACGACCGGAACGAACAGCACCAACACCCAGGCCAGTTTTCCCCCATACAGGATGACGACTGCGATGAGGGACAGGAAGGTAAAGAATTGTTGCAGAAAATCCGACATCACCGTGGACATGGCAAACTGCACCCGTTCCACATCGTTGATCAATGTGGAGAGGATCGTGCCGGTCGAGTGCTTCTGGAAAAAAGAGACCGAACGTCGCAGGATGCTTTCATACAGATCATTGCGCAAATCGGTAATCATTCCGTATCCGGCGAAGTTTGACAGATACGTGCCCAGATAATCGCAAAGGCTTTTCAGGGCCGTGGACGCGACCATGGCGAAGGCAACCATGGTCCAAGCGTTGTGAAAATGTCCTGGAACCAGTTGCTCCAGATTCAACTGCAAATGAAAGTGTCCATGGGTAATGTTGAAGAGCGGCAAGTGCGGGGTAACGTCGGAGGGTTTCAGGACCTGGTCGAAGATGGGCTTGATCAGCAACACCCGGAAGGCGTCCAGGAGGCCAACCGTGGCCATGAGCACGACCGACACGAACGCCTGCAACGAGTAGGGTCGGGCATACGCCAGCAGGCGAAGGAGCAGTTTCATGCTTTGCCCCGGATGCGCCGGTCCGGCATACGGCTGCGAACGCTATCGTCGCGCGACCGGTATCGATCGCGGCTCACGTCCGGCTGAGATTTTCGATTCCGTTGCGGTTTCCGTTGCGACTCAGGCACGCCCATGATTGTAGCGGAAGGGCGCCATTCTAGCCGACACAAGAATACGCTCTTTGCCAGGTGTATCCATTGCCGCACCACAATGTTCGCTTTGCACGGATCGGCAAAATGCGCGTCACAAAAATCGCCAGGGAGTGGAAACGATTGCGCGATCGAAAAACACCGATCGCGCAATCGTCAGGCGCAGCCGCCAGATCTAGTCGAGCAGATGCAATTCCTTCCCAGGCTTGAAGCGGACGGCGCGTCCCGGCGCGATTGGAACTTCGGCGCCCGTTCGCGGGTTGCGTCCAATGCCGGTTTTCCTGGGCTTGACGCTGAACACGCCAAAGCCGCGCAGTTCGATGCGGTCCCCGGTAGCGAGCGCATTTTTCATGCTTGCAAAGACGGTATCTACGGCAGCCTCGGCTTTCACGCGAGGCAATCCTGTCCGCTCCGCAACTTTATGCACCACGTCTTGTTTGATCAAATGAGTTTCTCCCCTCGGGCTGTTGGATGCGTGCTTCCTCGCGTATACCCATGCTAGGGTCGAGTTTTCGAGATTGTCAATGGAGCGCCACTCTCGTACACTCGGCTTAAAGCAACCTATTTGCAACAGTCGGTCGCACGGGAATCCGAAAATGCAGCCACGGTACGAGGAGACGGATGTCGATTAAGAGTGATCGCTGGATTCGAGAAAACGCACTCCAGAGCCAAATGATTACGCCATTTAGCGAGAAGCAAGTTCGCGAGGGGGTCATTTCCTACGGCCTTTCTTCCTACGGGTATGACCTGCGGGTTTCCGACGAATTCAAGATCTTTACGAATGTGAACAGCACGGTCATCGATCCGAAAAACTTCGATGAACGCTCGTTTGTTACCACCCAGGCGGACTCTGTGGTGATCCCCCCCAACTCGTTCGCGCTGGCGCGCTCGGTGGAATATTTCAAAATCCCGCGCAATGTACTCACCATTTGCGTTGGCAAGTCGACGTACGCTCGCTGCGGCATTATCGTCAACGTGACGCCGTTTGAACCCGAGTGGGAAGGGTTCGTGACCCTCGAAATTTCCAATACAACGCCGCTGCCGGCGCGCATCTATGCCATGGAAGGTTTGTGCCAGATATTGTTTTTCGAGTCCGATGAAATCTGCGAAATCAGCTATGCGGACCGCAAGGGAAAATACCAGAACCAGCAGGGAATCGTATTGCCCAAGCTGTAAATTGGCCGATGCACGACCCCTCTTTACCGAACGCAACGAAAGACGACGAATTGTGGCCCAGTCGAATTTATCCTCACTGCACGCGGTCATGCCTGTTTCCCCGAAAGATGGGAACCGGCGGGCAGTGGTCAGACTTCCAACCACGCGCATTTGCGTATATGTCATTGGACTGGATGTTCTGCGCGCCGCCGGTTTACAGGCTATTTTTGAAAAAAATTCGGGCGTGGACATTGTGTTGGGGGATGCCTTATCGTTGCCTTCCTCCGACCGAGAGTCGGATTCTACGATCAACATGGTTCTCATGGGGACTCAGGGCATCGCCGATCCACTCAAGACGATCGCCTCCATTCGCGCCACTCATCCCGCTCTGCCTATCCTGGTAATGTCCCATACCTCGGGGGAAGAGGCCATCCTGAAAGTGTTGATGATGGGAGCGAAGGGCTTTCTCCACGAATCCAGTTCGCCGCGCGAGTTTGAAAAAGCTCTCCATATGGTCGCCTCCGGCTCGATATGGGCGCCACGCCGCATTCAGGCAGAGTTGATACAACGACTGCTCGCCGGCCGCGACTCCGAGGGGCATGGCCCTGTCGCTCGCGTCAGCTTTACTGGCCGAGAGCGGCAGGTGTTGAATTTGTTGCTCGACGGGCAATCCAACCGGGAGATCGCCCGCAACTTAAAGATTGAAGAGCGCACCGTGAAATCCTATGTCACCAAGCTGATGAGGAAGATGGGCGTCACGAACCGCATCGCACTCTCCGTGCGGGCGCAAGATCTATAGACGGCATTCTGCTGCTCCTGCCAGCCTCGGCCAGATATGCGTCACGTTTTGGACTGGCTCCAACACCTAGGTAACGTTACAGAAGGCGGGGGACATCGGTACTCTTTCCCGATCCGCTTTTCCGGCTTCTAATAATCCTAACGATCATGGATTTGGGAGAATCCAGGGCTGCGATGGGCGCGAAACCGCCGATTGCAGCTCTTTTTTTTGTCAGTGTCCATTTTTTCATTCAACTCCGTTTCGCTTTTCTTGCATCCTAGTACACTGGAGTCGTTAGCCTCGGCAATGAGTGCGCGAAAGCAGCGCTTATACTGTGGGCTATTTCAAAACATGCGAGCGAGAAAGGCTTGACATACTTATGATGAAAAAAGTTATTTTGGGCATTTGTGCCGTAACTCTAGTGGGTTCGCAAGGGTTTGCCGCAACGGACAATGCAAAGCTGGTAGATCGCTTGAATGCCGCCTCGCGGGTGATCACCGAAATCGAGGCAATTCCTGATAAGTCGATTCCCACCAGCATCCTGGGCGATGCAACCTGCGTGGCCGTCGTGCCTGGTTACAAAAAGGCCGCATTTGTGGTCGGTGGCAGTTACGGTCAGGGAGTTGTTACCTGCAAAACCTCACACGGCTGGAGCGCTCCTGCTTTCATCCAAATGGCGGGCGGCAGCTTCGGGTTTCAGATTGGCGGTCAGGCAACCGATTTGGTGCTCATCGCAGTGAACCAACGCGGTATGCAGGATCTGCTGAAGAGCAAGTTTAAGATTGGCGGCGATGCGGCTGCTTCCGCCGGACCGGTGGGACGCAATGCGGGCGCGGCAACGAACTTGACCTTGAAGTCCGAGCTGCTGACCTATTCGCGCAGCCAGGGATTGTTTGCCGGAATCGACTTGAACGGCACAGTGGTTAACCAGAATACAGAGGACACGCGCACGTATTACGGCTCCGACGTACCCTTTGCGACCATCCTGGAAGGCAATAAAGTCACGCCTGTTTCGGCGCGGCCCTTCGTACGCACTGTGGCGAAATATTTCAGGTCGGCGCAGTAAGACACCGTCCATCTCAACCAAATAGGGCAGGCCCACAGGTCTGCCCTATTCACTGTACGCCGTGCATGAATGACAGCTTGGGGGTGGAAGTCCTCTTCACGTCCTGATGGAGTAGAAGTGATAGTGAAGCGCAAGGGCGTCGCCGCGAGGCGGGGTCTGAAGGAAGCGTGGAGCAAAGATGCGAGCCGATGGACAAGAACCGGATAGTAGGCATACGGCGCCGGACGAGCTGGCAACTGACAGCGAAGTCCATATCCATCAAGAGCGCTGGTTGTAAATTCGGCGGTTGCGCATCGAAGGCGGTCAGTCTTATCGCGGGAGGTCTGCCGTATGTCTCGGAATCGAGACTGAGGATGAAGCGATTCATTCAGATCGTATGGCAGAAGTCAGCAGCGGGCATAGTAGCGGCCTCGGCGGCGAAGGCCCAAACGGAAAGAAGCGGCAAGTAGGCGGCGCGACTCGATGAGCGGCAAGCGGCAGAACAACCAGCTTCGGCTGGCCTTTGGCGGGGAGGGAAGGAGTGAAGCTCCGATGGCTCCCGGCGGAGGGCCCGAAATGCCCACGGCGAAACGCATGCCCGAAAGCCCGGCTAACAGCAACGAACAAACGAACAACTGATGGAAGAGGTCTGCGAGCGAGCGAACTGCTGGCAAGCTCTCAAGCGAGTGAAGGCCAACAAGGGAAGTCCGGGCGTCGACGGCAGGACGGTCGAGGAGTTGTCGGGACACTTGAAGGAGCACTGGCCGGCCCTCCGCGAACAACTCCTCGCAGGGACTTACAAGCCGCAGCCGGTGAAGCGGGTAGAAACGCCCAAGCCGGACGGAGGGGTGCGACAGCTAGGCATCCCGTCGGTGCTGGATCGCATGATTCAGCAGGCGGTGATGCAGGTCTTGCAGCGCAGATGGGACCCGGAGTTCTCCGAACACAGTCACGGGTTCCGGCCCGGGCGTTCGGCGCATCAAGCGGTAGCCAAGGCGCAGAAGTATGTGGCCGAAGGCCGCCGCTGGGTGGTGGGCCTCGATCTGGAAAAGTTTTTCGACCGGGTCAACCACGACAAACTGATGGCGTCGATAGCGCGCCGGGTCGCCGACAAGAGGATGCTCAAGCTGATACGGGCGTTCCTCACGGCGGGCGTGATGGAGAACGGGCTGGTGGGTCGGGTGGATGAGGGCACGCCGCAGGGCGGGGTGATCACTCCCCTTACACAAAAGGTAATTTTGTCCGCTAGCCCTGCTTGGCGGTAGATTGCCGCCTTGCGGAGGGGCCTGCTGCGGGACTGAAATGCTATGGCGAATGGTGATGGTTTCGTCTCCTATCAGGAGGTCTTTCACAACCAGCCTGACGATTCTCT
>JAJZCP010000085.1 GCA_021846065.1 Acidobacteriota bacterium | reverse complement strand
GGCGCTCGGGGAGGACAATCCGGTGAAGGTAGTGCGGTGACAGTTAGCCGACTGAAATGGATGGCGGCGCTGATCGTCCTGTTGCTGGCGCCGATGGCGCCAGGTGAGGTGGTTTCGTCGACGCAGATGCAGAAGGCGCACGAAGAACTGGAGGCGGGCGAGGCCGATGTGGCCCGCGCGAATCTGCGCAGCATCCTGGAGTCTGCGCCGAACGATGCTGAGGCGTGGAATCTGCTGGGGCGGGTGGCGTTCATGCTGCGCGACTGGCAGACGGCACAGAACGACTGTGAGCAGGCGGTGAAGCTGGAGCCGCAGAATGCGTTGTTTCATCTGTGGCTGGCGCGGGCGCTTGGCGAACGCGCCAGCCATGCGTCGTTTCTGACGGCCTTCAGCCTGGCGCGGAGGGCGCGCGTGGAGTTTGAGACGGCGGTGAGATGGAATCCGCGCGATCCGCAGGCGCTGACGGACCTGGCGGAGTATTACATGGAGGCGCCGTCGGTGGTGGGCGGCGGGTTGGACAAAGCCGAGGGTGTTGCGCGTCAACTGGATGCGGTGGATGCGCGGCGCGGCCAGGAGCTGCGAGCGGAGCTGGCGGTAAAAGAAGGTGATTCCGCCCGTGCCGCGGCGCACCTGAAGCAGGCGATGCGCGGCGCTCCTCATCCGGCCTTTGTCTGGCTGTCGATGGCGCGGCTGGAGATGCATGAGAAGCAGTGGACGGCGATGGGCGAGGCGCTGCACCATGCTGCCGACGAGGCGAGCCATGATCCGGGAGCGACGATTGTGCTCTACGATGCGGCATCGCTGATGGCGCGCACACACCAGCAGACGGAGGAGTCGATCCGCTGGATGGAGATGTATGTGGCTTCGCCTACAAAGACCGAGGAAGGTCCGGCGTTTGAAGCGCTGATGCGGCTGGCGCACTGGTACGATCAGACTGGGAATCGCGCGATGGCGGCGCATGATCGCGCAAAGGCGCGGATGCTTGCGCACGACTATGCGCCGATGCGGGAACCGTGAAAGCAAAGCGAGTGATGGGAACGAGGTCAGGGGGAAAATTCGGAAGCGCATGCTGCGGGGTAGACGCAGGCGTGAGGGGTCGCGGAAGCGGTTGGCTGCGTGCGCTGATGCTGGTCAGTGCGTTCTGGGTGGCTTGCTGGCCACTGCAGGCGCAGATTTCGCTTTCGACGGTGGTGGATCTGGCGCAGCGCAATAGCAGCGGTGTGAAGCTGGCACAAGCGGATGTGCAGAAGGCGCGTGCCATGCTCGTGGAGATGAACGATCTGTATATCCCGAATCTCGACGTGGGTTCGAGCATCGGGCCTCCGACGGTCGGTTTTCCTGCCGGTCAGCCATCGATTGCCAATGCGACGATGTCTTCACTGGTCTTCAGCTTTTCCCAGCACTACTATACGAAAGCGGCAGAGGCCGCGTATCGGGCTGCCGGTCTGGCGCTGAAGGATGCTGCGGAACAGACGGCGCTCGACGCTTCGAGCGCATATCTGGAGCTGGACACGGTGACGCGCGAGATGCAGGCGGCAGCGGAGCAGGAGCAGGATGCGGAGCGGCTGGAATCGATTGAAGAGCAGCGCGTGGCAGCAGGCGTGGATTCGCACAGCGACCTGCTGGAGAGCAAACTGACGCTGGCGCAACTACACCTGAAGCAGATTCAGCTCGGGAATCGGGCGGCCATTCTGCGCGCGCAGCTTGCGACGATGACGGGGTTGCCGACCGCCTCCATCCAGACGCTGCACGAGTCGATTCCGGCGATTCCCGCGGTGAATGCACCCGCGCAGGCGACGGCCGGGTTGGCAGCGGCGCAGGAGAGCGCTCGGTCCCATCTGTTGCAGGCGCGCGGTGACGCGGTGGCGAATCACCGTCCAATGATTACCTTTGGCGCGCAGTACAACCGCGATTCGAACTCCCTGAACAATTACAGCACCTACTATCAGCACTTCAAGGCGGATAACTTCAGCGTGGGGATCACCATCCAGATTCCGGTCTTCGACCTGGTGCACCGTGACAAGGCGCGTGAATCGGCGGCGGATGCTCTGCACGCGCGGGTGGAGGCCGAGCAGGTGAGCAGGGAAAACGATGTGCAGGTGGCGACGCTGAATGCGCAACTGGCGGAGCTGGGCGCACTGGAGGAGATTGCCGAGCTGAAGCAGGAGATCGCCCAGGACCAGTTGCAGCAGGTGCAGAACGAGATGCAGTATGGCAACGGTTCGGGCGCAGGAGCCAACGCGACGCCGCAGGTGACGCCGAAGGCCCTGCAACTGGCGCAGATCGATGAGGATGCCAAAGAGATCGATGCGGAGGAGACGAGCTTGAACCTGAGCAAAACGCGGTTGGGCCTGTTGCGTGCGCTGGGACACATGCAGGACTGGTTGCGCACGCTGGGCAGTAATGCGGGTGGACCGGCGACGGATATAGCCGCTCCGAGGCCAAGGCAGTGAAGCCAGCGCTGCGGCCAAAACGATGAGTCCGGCCCGTCAGTCCGGGAGGCGATTTCGGAGAGTCTGCGCCAAACTTTCGCCGACCTTAGCGTGAAAATCCATCGAAAATGCTAAAATGAAAGTGACTTATGCCTCTGAAGACACTGTTTCTCAATCCGCCCTCCTTTGAAAACTTTGACGGTGGCGCCAGTTCCCGCTGGCCGGCCACGCGCGAAATCGAATCCTACTGGTATCCGGTGTGGCTGACGTATCCAGCCGGACTGCTGGAAGGTTCGCGCCTTCTGGATGCTCCGCCACATCACGTGAGCGCCGAAGAGACGATCAAGATTTGCAAAGACTACGAGTTCCTTGTCCTGTTTACCTCGACGGTAGGCTGGAAGGGCGATCAAAAGCTCGCCGAAGCCATCAAAGCGGCCAATCCTTCGATTCGCATTGCATTCGTCGGGCCTCCGGTGACGACTTCTCCGGACAAGGCGCTGAATGAGTGCCCGGTGTTGGATTTTATCTGTCGCCGGGAGTTCGACTACTCCATCGTGGAGTATGCCAACGGCAAGCCGCTGAACGAGATTCTGGGCATCAGCTATCGGCAGAACGGTCAGGTGGTGCATAACCCTGACAGGCCGCAGATCGAAGACCTGGACGCGATGCCGTGGGCGACGAAGATCTACAAGCGCGACCTGGATGTAGCGCGCTATAACGTGCCGTTTCTGCTGCATCCTTACATTGCGCTGTATTCCACGCGCGGCTGCCCGGCGCAGTGTACTTTCTGCCTGTGGCCGCAGACGCTCTCCGGCCATGCGTGGCGGAAGCGCTCGACGGACGACGTGGCCGCGGAGCTGAAGTGGGCGAAGGAAAATTTTCCGGAAGTGAAGGAGTTTTTCTTCGATGACGACACGTTTAACATTCAGAAGGCGCGCACGATCGAGCTGTGCGAGAAGCTGAAGCCGCTGAACCTGACGTGGAGCTGCACGTCGCGCGTGACGACGGATCGCGAGACGCTGAAGGCGATGAAGGATGCCGGCTGCCGCCTGCTGATCGTCGGTTTCGAGTCGGGTGATCCACAGATTCTGAAGAACATCAAGAAGGGCGCGACAGTGGAGCGCGCACGGGCCTTTGCCAAAGATTGTCACGACCTTGGACTGACCGTCCACGGCGACTTCATTCTTGGTCTGCCGGGCGAGACGAAGGAATCGATCCAGAACACAATCAAGTTTGCCAAGTCGCTGGATGTGGAGACGATTCAGGTCTCGATCGCACATGCGTATCCGGGAACGGAGTTCTTCGACTACGCGGAAAAGGGCGGTTTCATCACCAACGAGGATGCGATGAGCGACTCGGGCGGACACCAGATGGCTCACATCGAGTATCCGGGATTGCCGAAGGAGTACGTGCTGGAGATGGTGCATCGGTTCTACGATGCCTATTACTTCCGCCCGAAGGCGGCGTTCCGGGTGATCTGGAAGGCGGTTGTCAACCGGGATCTGCCGCGTCTGTATGTCGAGGCAAAGTCGTTCCTGAAGCTACGCGCCGAACGGAATCGCATGGTGAAGGAAGCCAAAAAACTGCACGGCAAGACACCGGATCCGGTGAGCGCGTAAACCGATCCAGAACCGGGCGGAATGCAGACGCACCGCCCGGCGCACAAGCACTCTTCGCACGAAAACTGCATTACCATTCATCGGCGGCCGCCGAAGAGAAAGCGACCGGAGAATGCCTCATCCGCGATTGAAGGCAAGCCAGTATCTGATTCTGCTGCTGGTGGCCTTGAGCGCTCCACTTGGAGACAGTTGCCTGTCGCGCGGGATGAGCGCGATGCCGACGATCTCCCCTGCGCATCCGATGGCGCTGCTGGCCGCGGTATTTACTCCCTGGATCGCGGGCGGTATCGGGCTGCTGATCCTGTTCTTCGCCTGTTATCTGACGGCGCTTTCCTGGGCAGACCTGACGTATGTGCTGCCGACCACTGCCTTTGGGTATGTACTGATTGCGCTGCTGGGGCGCTTTTGGCTGCAGGAGCATATCTCGGCGATGCGCTGGGCGGGAATTCTGCTCATAACTCTAGGTGTAGGTTTTGTGGCGAGGGGGCCTTCGCTGACGCAGAATCCCGGGGACTCCGGCGAGCTGGCGGGTGAGGAGCGAGCATGATCGCGTCGGTGCGTTTGCCGGTGGGAGTCGGCTTCTGGCCTGCTGCGGCGATGATCGTGAGCGTCTCAATCACGTCGACGATTGGCGAAGTGCTGACGGCTGCGGCGATGAAGTCGATTGGCGATCTGGATCTGATCCGCGCGCGCAGCGGAGTGCGTGGGGCGATTCGCGCCGTGCTGAGTTGCCCGCTGTTTTTTGCCGGGGTGAGCTTTCTGTCACTGGCATTTTTCGCTCTTCTGTTTGCGCTGAACCATCTGGACCTGAGTTTTGCGGCTCCCGCTTCCGCCTCGCTGACGCTGGTCACCAACGCCGTTGCAGCGAAGCTGTTTCTGCACGAAAATGTAGATCGAAGGCGCTGGTTGGCGGCGGCGTTGGTCTGCGTGGGCGTTTACCTGATCGCACACTAGTCAGAGTGTTTTCGCTCACACTGCTTCCAGTGAAGACGCGCGAACGTCTGTAGCTGCCAGTCCGGGCCGGGAAGCCCGTCGGGTACACTGCGAATATGCTGCAACTGCTGGTCGCATCCACCAATCCTGGCAAGCTGGAGGAGTTCCGTCTGGCTGCGGACGGGGTGGCTGTTCAGATCGATATTCTGCCAGCTTTGCGAACGATTCCGGCTCCGGCGGAGGATGGTGCGAACTTTCTGGAAAATGCGATCCTCAAGGCTGTCTACTATAGTCAGTTTGCGCCGGGACAAATTGTGATTGCCGACGATTCGGGGCTGGAAGTGGATGCTCTGGAGGGCGCACCGGGCATTCGTTCGGCGCGCTTTGCGGCGGATTCCGGGCTGGTGGATTCTCCGGATGCGAACGACAATACAGATGTCTGGAATAATATCGTGCTGCTGCAAAGGCTGGAGGGCGTGCCGACAGAGAGCAGGAGTGCGCGGTATCAGTGCGTGGTGGCAGCGGCGCGTAGTGGCAAGGTGATCGCGACCGGCAGCGGCAGCGTGGAGGGCGTGATCCTGGAGGCTCCGCACGGAACCGGAGGCTTTGGCTATGATCCGCTCTTTTACCTGCCTGAGCTGGACCAGACGATGGCCGATCTGGACCCAACGGTGAAGCTGGCGATCAGCCATCGCGGGCGCGCTCTCGATGCGCTGCTGGCGAAACTGCTCGGATGACGGCTGCGGGGATGGTGACCTTCAGAACGGAGGGTTCGCCGGTCATGCGCTTCCAGCGGATCGGATGGCGTCGATTCCGGCCTCGTTTTCCGGAGACTCCGGATAGTCGATGATGAGCACCTTCGAACGGCCGCGATGCGGAGCCTTGTCCTGCGCGCCTTTCCAGGTTCGAAGTAGAATCGCGTATCGACCCAATGCCTGGCGTGGGCCGGGTGAACCGGATCGCCCGTCAGAGTAGGGGTCGGTTGTGCCGCAGAAACCCGCGCTCCCGGCCCGATGAGGAGCAGGAGCGCGGTGAACAAAAAATGCTGCGGCGAGTCACGATGGCTGCACCGAATTGCCCAGGCTCAATGGTTGAGCCGGAATTACGAACCCCGGAAGGTTATCTGGTTGGTTTGGGCGGCATCGAGGGCAGGCTGGCGGTTGTGGGTACGTCGTAAGAGAGCGGCGTCTTCAGGAAATTCAGTGCTTCGGGCGGGAGCGGCTTGTCGGCATTGGCGAGCAGGACGCTGACCTGCCACATCTGTGTCTCGGTAAGAATGCGGTTGTAGGCCGGCATTCCGGTCAGGCGGATGCCATTGGCGACCTTCCAGTAGGTTTCCCCTGCAGGATCGTCGCTGACACCGACAACGTCGTTGTGGTGCTTTTCCCAGAGTTGGGGCACATGCGGGAACATGTTAGCTCCGACGGCCGATGGGTTGGCGTAAATGCCATGGCAGAACGCACATTCCTCGCGGTAGATCTGCGCGCCTGCGATGAGGTTGTCCGCGGTCGCCTGGATGGGTACGGTCTTCGGCATATCGCGATGGATGCGCGCATGCAGTGGGATGTGCGTGATCTGGCGCTCAAAGGGCAGGGGTGGGTCGGCGACAGCGACGGGCGGATTTCCGCGCGTGAACCAGAGATAGCCCAGAATAGGGCAAAGCAATATGCCGATGATGATGCCGAACAACAGACGAAACATAGGGACTCATCCTCCGTTTCGTTATTTTACGCGCCGGCTCTCGTATTGCCGTTCCGGGTTTGGGAAAAACTTCGCGGGC
>JAJZCP010000084.1 GCA_021846065.1 Acidobacteriota bacterium | reverse complement strand
AATGATATGGTTTTTCAGATAGAACAACTCCGCATCATGCTGCGCATACTCTTCCAGCCGCGCGTTGCCCGCGGCGAAGGGGAGTGCGGCGCGAAGCTGCGCCTTCAACCCTCTGCGTCGTTTCGCTCGATTCTCATGCAGCTCGTTCTGCGTCGCGCCAGCCCCGTTAACCACCGTGGACGCCTCCTGTCTTTGCTCGTGCGAGATTGCGTCGTTCTGCTCGTCGCCGCTGCTCATCTTCGACACCCTCCTCGTCCTCGAGTCACCTTTTTGAAGGCGTGACAAAACCTGCACGTCCGTGCGCACGCCCTCTTGTTCGCATGGCTGCTACCTTGACTTCTGTGATGCCTATTTCCCGTCGTGGGTTGTCGCGATTAAGCCTTCGTCATCCCTGCCGCCATCGCATCCAGAGAAAGCGACCGCAGCAGGTTCCGGCGCATTCCGGCGTCCACCGCATGCATCTCTCGTCCCGCGCGCTCCAGCCACTCCATGTCGATCCCGTGCGCCATCGCCTCTAATTCTGTTGTCAGATCGCGATTCCGCATCAGGTTTCCCGCTCCGGCATGCGCCAGAAGCAGGTCTTCCACCAGCGAGTGCAGCGCGCGCAGCAGTCCCTGCGTCTTCGCCTGCCCATCCGCGCCCGCTCGATAGCTCTCCGTCATCCGGAAGAGCGCCGAATCATCCGGTTGCCGCAGCGCCGTTCGAAGCACCACGAGCGCATCGCTGCGGCTTGCCGTCCACGCCTCCAGATCGAATCCCAGCGCGCGGCCTACCGCTCCTTCGGCTAAATGCGCCACCAGTGTCCGCTGTGCTGGTTTCAGATCCCGCCTTCGCTCGGCCAACAACACTTCCAGCGTCTCCGTCGGTGCGGCGTGCAGCCGATGCAGCACAGCACGTGAACGGATCGTCGGCAGCAACTCTGCAGGATTCTCGCTCAGCAACATCAGCGTGCAATGCGCCGGAGGCTCTTCCATCACCTTCAGCAGGCTGTTCGCCGCCTCCTTCATCAGCGCCGAGCTGGTGAAGATAAACACCGCTCTCCGGCCCTCGCTCGGAGGCCGATAGTAGGCATTATGGATCACCTGCCGCACCTGGCCCACTTTGATTAGCATCTGCGGCGGATCCGGCGGAATCACCATCACATCCGGATGCGTCTGCACCAGAATCCGTGTCTCGCGCTTGTCCGTCTCGCGCAGATCCTCGCGCGCTGCCACGGCCTCGGCCATGCGCGCATTCAAATCCTCTGACTCTCCGATGCGCTCGCAATTTCGGCATCGACCGCAATAATCCGGCAGCCCGTCGGACTCCGCCGGCTCCAGGCAATTCACCAGCCGCGCAAACATCAGCGCCAGCGTATATTTTCCCGATCCCCGCGCACCCGCCAGAATCATCGCCTGTGGCACGCGCCCGGCCGCCACTGTCTCGCGCAGTCGCCGCACCACCGTTTCGTTCCCGATAAACTCTCGAAAGCCCACACTCCGAGGCTACCAGAAACCCACGTAGCGTCCAGGCACGCGCAGTCGTCCCCTTTGCCACGGTGTAGAATCACTTCATGCGGAGGCTGCTCCAGCTCGGAACGCTCGTCCTTCTTGCCGCCACGCTGCTCGTCCCGCTCTTCGAATCCTTTGACCGCTGGGATTCTCCTGGCCTTTCCAAAGACACGGAATTTCATCTCTTCGCCATCGTGCTCTTTCTCGCTCTGCTGCTTCTGGTCTGCCGCAGGATTGGCACTGCGGCCGCGTGCCTGATTGCCGTGTTGATCCCGTTCCTTTTACGCAAGCAGCCACTCCAGGCGGCGCTCTTCAGAGCTTTTCAGTGCATCTTCCACATCCCTCCGCTTGCCTCCCCGCCAGACCGGTTCCCGTTGGCTGCCGTCCCCCTTCGCATCTGATCTCCTGACTCCTGCGCCCGCCCGCGCTTCGTCGCGCGTGCTGCATTTGTGTGCCCTTCCGCGCGCATCGCTGTCGTCCCGGCGATTTCCATCGCCGCCTTCCTTCAGGAGTCGTCATGTTCCGTTTCCCCCGCGCAGCAGTTCTTGCTGCATCTGCAGCTATGTTGGGCCTTGCTCTTCATGCTCAAACTTCCGGCGCCATCCTCGGTCATCTCCTTGCTCCGGATGGCTCTCCTGTTTCTTCGGCAACCATCGCGCTCACGGCTCCCGACGGCCACTCACTCACTTCCACGTCTGCCGCCGATGGAAGTTTTTCCTTCGTTCATCTTGCCACCGGAGCCTACTCGCTCCACATCGAAGCCGCGTCCTTTCGCCCCTCGCAGACCGAGGGCCTGGATGTTGCCGTCGGCCGCTCCACGGCTCTCACCATCCATCTTCAGCTTGCCTCCTCAGCCACCACGGTTCAGGTCTCCGCAGTTGCCGCTGCCTTTGATCCCACCCAGACCTCCTCTGTCGTCAACATCGATCGCGACCGCGTCGAGGAACTTCCCATTCCGAGCCGTGATTACCTTACCTTCACACTCTTGTCGCCTCAGGTTGCCGCCTCCAACCCAGCTCAATCAACTCTAGCTCCCGGGGCGAGCGCAGGGGGATTCAGCTTCGGCGGCATGCGACCGGCCAGCAATGCGGTTCTGCTCGACGGCGTCAACGATGACGACGAATTCTCCGGCGGCAGCCGCACCGAGCTTTCGCCGGAAGCCGTCAGCGATTTCCAGATCGTCAACCACGGATTTCAGGCGCAGTCCGGCGGAGCAGCCGGCGGATCCATCGATGTCGCCACGCGTTCCGGAGTCGATCTCCTCCACGGAGATGCCTTCACCTTTGTCCAGAACGGAGCACTGAACGGAACTCCGCCGCTCGGCATCTTCCCGCGCAAACCCGATGAAAACCGCGAGCGCATCGGACTCTCCCTCGGCGGACCCATTCAACTTGATCGCACCTTCTATTACCTCGCTGCCGAGCAGGAGATTGCCCAGGGAGAGGACGTCACCGACCTCAGTCCATCCACCATTACCGCGCTCAACGCCGCTATGCCCCGCTTTGGTACTCTTGGCGCGCTACAGCTTCATTCCGGATTTTTCCCCACCACGGATCAGCAGACGGAGCTATCTGCGCGTCTCGACCGCTCTCTCACCAGCCGTCAGGCGTTCATGATGCGTTATGCCTTCACCAACACTCGCAATGTTGCCGACGCCTTTAACACCGATGATCTCACCGATCTCTCCGCACGCGGCTCAACCTTTGTCGCAGACAACAGCCTGAACGCAACGCTCACCTCCACCGTTAGCACCTCACGCTTCAACCAGCTCAACTTCGAGCTTGCCCAGCGCCGCTTCGACGCACGCACCGGACCCTCCCCGCTTCCACCATCGATTCCCGGCGTCCTCATCCCGGGCGTCGCGCTCTTCGGCACGTCGTTCTTCGGCAATAATCGACACTTTGAGACGCACCTTGAATTCTCTGACAGTTTCTCGCTCCAGCATCGGGGCCATCTCTTTCAGTTTGGTGCGCGTTCGGATCGTGTTGCACTGCGCGCTTTCACTCCGGATGCAGCCCGTGGCTTCTTCGTCTTCCCGGACATTCCATCTTTTGCCGCTGGCAACGCCAGCTTCTTCGTCCAGAGCTTCGGCCAGACGGATACCAACTTCGCTGAAATCCGCTCCTCCGCCTGGGCGCAGGATCACTGGACTGCCACCCCGACCTTCACCCTCGACTACGGCCTGCGCTGGGACTACAACCACCTGCCATCGCCGCTGCCGCAGTCTCCGCTCAACTTCAGCCCGCGTCTCGGCCTTGCCTGGGCACCCGCGAATCGTATTCTGAAGCACACTGTCCTGCGCTCCGGCTTCGGACTCTTCTATGATCGCTTTCTTCTCTCAACGCTCAATCGCGTGCTGGAGTGGAGCGGGGCAAATGGCTTCACCCAGGTCGCCGAAGACACCGCAGCGGCTTCCATCTATCGCCAGGGCGTCACTGCCTCACAGCCTTATGCTGCCCTCGCGCCTTCCATCTTCACCGCCCAGCCAATCTTGCGCAATCCCTACAGTGAAGTGGCTTCGCTGGAACTGGAACGTGAGTTGCCTTTGCAAACCACTGTCACCGTCAGCTACCAGTTTGTGCATGGCGTACATCTTGGCCGCACGGTCAACGTCAATCTCCCGCCTCCGGTCCTCCTCAACAGCGGCAATGCCGCCTCGCTCGGCGTCTCCGCGCCCACCGCCCAGCAGCTAGGACAGCCCGTCTTCGGCCCGACTCGGCTCAACCCCGCTTTCGACGCCATCAACCAGTTCGCCACCGAGGCCAACTCCAACTTCAACGGTGCCACGCTCTCCGTCAACCGCCAGTTCCAGGACAATCTCGAAATCCTCGCCGGTTACACCTGGTCCAAAACAATGGATGATGCTTCCTATGACGCTGAACAGCCCATGAACCCCTATAATCTCGCCGCCGAACGCGCACTCTCCCTTCAGGATCAGCGCAATCGCCTCATGCTCAGTGGCCTCTGGCTCATTGGTCCGGATCTCGATGATCCTGCCGATGCGGCTGCGAATGCTCATCCGAGCGCGCTCATGCGCTTTGCCACTGGCTTTGAGTTCACTCCCATTCTCAGCGTCACCAGCGGCTTCCGCTCAAACCCGCTCACCGGCCAGGACACCACGCGCGAAGAGATATACCCCTTCGCTGCTCGTCCCATCGGCTTTGCCCGCAACAGTCTTGCCACTCCGGCACAGCTGGACTTCGATCTGCGTGTGCTGCGTATGGTTCCCATTGGCCGTGGCCATCTGGATGTTGTAGCGGAAAGCTTTAATCTCCTCAACCACCCCAACATGGCCATCTTGCAGGATGCCTTCGGCACTGCATCCTCACCGGTAAAGAACTTTGCCGCGCCCATCGACGCCTTCACCGCGCGCCGCCTTCAGTTTTCGCTTGATTACGAATTCTGACCGCGTATCGCCGCTTCGCGCTGGTTCAGCGCCCCGTCCACCGCGCCGCGCGCTTCTCCAGAAACGCGCGCGTGCCCTCGTGCATATCCGCCGTCTCGCAGCAGGCGCCAAAGGCTTCCACTTCCACTTGCAGCGCCTTGTCCAATGCCAGGTCCAGCCCTCGGTCCACGGCATCGATCGTTCGCGCCACCGCCACAGGAGCATTCGATGCAATCTCCAGCGCCAGCGCGCGTGCCCGTTCCGTCAGCGCTTCGGCGGAAACCACTTCATCCACCAGTCCGATGCGCAGCGCCTCCTGCGCCCCGATGATTCCACCCGTCAGCAGCAACTTCAGTGCGGCTCCGCGTCCCACCAGCCGTGGCAGCCGCTGAGTTCCGCCAAATCCCGCAACCAGTCCCAGCTTCACCTCCGGTTGCCCAAGCTTTGCTGTCTCCGCAGCCAGCCGTAGCGTACATGCCATTGCCAGCTCGCATCCGCCGCCCAGAGCAAATCCGTCGATCACCGCGATCACCGGCTTACCCATCTGCTCCATGTGCCGAAAAACCCTTTGTCCTGCAGCAGAAACTTCCATTCCACCGGCCTTGTCCAACTCCGCCAGTTCGCGAATATCCGCGCCCGCTACAAACGCCTTGCCGCCTGCGCCGCGCAGCAGCACCACGCGGATCGCGTCGTCCTCCTCGCAGGCTTCCATCGCGCGCCCCAGTTCTGCAATTGTCGCCCGATTCAGCGCGTTCAGCGCCGCGGGCCGGTCGATTGTTACCCAGGCAAGCTGCGCTTCCACCTCAATTCGAAGATTTTCCAGTTGCATGGATTGTAGGCTCATTCGCATCCTCCTCTTCGCCGACGCTTTCAAATTCGCGCGATCAACTCGCGTGCCAACGCATCCAGCACACCATTCAGGAATCCTACCGACTCCGGACCCGAATATCGCCGCGCAATCTCCAGCGCCTCATTGATCACAATTGGAAACGGCGTCGAGCGATACGCCAGCATCTCAGCAACTGCCACGCGCAGCACATTCCGGTCCACCGCCGGCATCCGTTCCAGCCGCCAGTTGCGAGCATACGCCTCGATCAGTCGGTCGATCTCTTCGGCATGCAGGGTCGCCGCACGGTAGAGATCCTCGGCAAATCCGCGTGTCTCGGCTTCCGACTCCTCTCGGGCCATCCAGAATGTCTTCCGTACTTCCTCCGGTGTCTGTTTGCCCATCTCACCCTGGAAGAGCATCTGCATCGCCATCTCGCGGCCTTTTCTTCGTCCCGTGGATGTCGTCATGCGCCCTCGCTCAGCTTTCGCCGCAGAGAGACCATCTCGATTGCCGCCACCGCCGCCTCAAATCCCTTGTTGCCCGCCTTGATCCCAGCACGGTTCAGCGCCTGCTCCAGTGTCTCGCAGGTCAGGACGCCAAAGGCATGCGGCACGCCCGTCTCCTGCTGGCTCTGGCCGATTCCGCGCGCCACTTCGTTGTAAATCGCCTCGTAATGCGCCGTCTCGCCGCGCAGCAGACACCCCAGCGCGATCACCGCATCCACCGCCTTTTCGCTGCCATGTGGCTGCTCGGCAATCATCCGCGCTGCCGCTGGAACCTCCCACGCGCCAGGAACACGCACAATCTGCACATGTCTCCGGCTGGCTCCGCTGCGCAGCAGTGCGTCCAGCGCTCCTTCCAGCAGACGATCCGTAATCACCGCGTTCCACCGCGCCACGACGATGGCGAACCGCATTCCCGAAGCGGACAAATCGCCTTCCACCGCCACCGGTTTGCCGCGCAACGGATCCGACCACTCCCAGAAACTCAGCCGTTCGCCCGCCACAGGCTCCACGTGAAAGATACGGGACTTCCAGTCCGTTTCTTCAATCTCCCCGATCGTCGCTGCCCTCACACCTTCGGCCCAGCGCAAT